>JBDLVY010000001.1:0-2593 GCA_039804545.1 Bacteroidota bacterium
ACTAGCATCGCTCGTCAAATTGAAAGCCGTATTTCATACAGAAGAGCTATTAAAATGGCTATCGCAGCAGCAATGCGTATGAATGCTGAAGGAATCAAAGTTTTGATTTCAGGTCGTTTGAACGGAGCTGAAATGGCACGTTCTGAGCAATTCAAAGAAGGTAGGATTCCTCTATCAACTTTCAGAGCCGATATTGATTATGCTTTGGGTGAAGCTCACACTACTTATGGTAGAATGGGTATCAAAGTATGGATCATGAAAGGTGAGGTTTACGGAAAACGTGATTTATCTCCACTTGTTGGAATGGATAAAAAACAAGCTTCTGGCGGAAAAGGCGGAGATTCTTCTAAAGGAGATCGCAAACCTTTCAACAAAGACAGAAAACCTGGTGGAGACCGTAAAAGAAAGTAAATTTTAAACTAAAGAAAAATGTTACAGCCTAAAAGAACAAAATACCGTAAGGTACAGAAGGGTAGAATGAAGGGCGTTTCTCAACGAGGACACGAGCTTTCTAATGGAATGTTTGGAATTAAATCAGTACATGAAAATGGAATGTTCTTAACTTCACGTCAAATCGAAGCTGCGCGTATCGCTGCAACTCGTTTTATGAAAAGAGAAGGACAGTTATGGATTAAAATATTTCCGGACAAACCAATTACCAAAAAACCTCTTGAGGTACGTATGGGTAAAGGAAAAGGAGCAGTCGAATATTGGGCTGCTGTTGTTAAACCAGGAAAAATTATGTTTGAAGTTGGTGGCGTGCCACTTTCTGTTGCAAAAGAGGCTTTACGTCTTGCTGCTCAAAAACTTCCTGTAAAAACTAAGTTTGTAGTTGCTAGAGATTTCGAAGCATAATCAAAAAAATATTATGAAACAATCAGAAATTATCAATCTATCTGCAGCTGAGTTGCAAGTGAAACTTACTGAGTTGAGAAAAGCCTATTTGGATTTAAAATCTGCACACGCTATTTCTCCAATTGCCAATCCACTTCAAATCAGAAGTGCCAGAAGAGCCGTTGCTAGAGTGGCAACAGAGCTAACTAAAAGAGAGTTACAATAATTGTATGCTAGCTGAAAAGATGGAAAAAAGAAATTTAAGAAAAGAAAGAATTGGTGTTGTTACGTCAAACAAAATGGATAAATCTATTGTTGTGGCTCAAGTAACCAGAGTAAAACACCCATTATACGGTAAGTTCGTGTTAAAAACTAAAAAGTTTCATGCACACGACGAAACAAATGACTGTAACATTGGTGATACAGTAAAGATCATGGAAACAAGACCTTTATCTAAAACCAAATGTTGGAGATTAGTTGAAATCATTGAAAGAGCTAAGTAATTATGGTACAACAGGAATCAAGATTAAAAGTAGCAGATAACACAGGAGCAAAAGAAGTTTTGACTATCCGTGTTTTAGGAGGAACGAAACGTCGTTATGCCTCTGTTGGAGATAAAATTGTAGTATCAATTAAAGATGCAACACCAAACGGAAACGTTAAAAAAGGTGCTGTTTCTACTGCAGTTGTTGTACGTACCAAAAAAGAAGTGAGAAGAGCCGATGGTTCTTATATCCGTTTTGATGACAATGCTTGTGTTCTTTTGAATGCAGCAGGTGAGATGAGAGGAACACGTGTTTTTGGTCCGGTTGCGAGAGAACTTCGTGAAAAACAATTCATGAAAATTGTATCATTAGCACCAGAAGTGCTTTAATTCGTTAGTAAAATGATAAAGCTAAAAATAAAATCAGGAGACACAGTAAAAGTTATCGCCGGTGACCACAAAGGTTCGGAAGGTAAAGTTTTGCGTGTTGACCGTGAGAAAAACAAAGCAATCGTTGAAGGAGTTAACATGGTTTCAAAACATACAAAACCAAGTGCTAAAAACCCTCAAGGAGGAATTGTTAAGAAAGAAGCTCCTATTCATATTTCAAATATTGCATTGATTGATCCAAAATCAAAATCTGCAACTAAAGTTGGAATTAAGACTGAAGGAGATAAGAAAGTGAGATTTTCAAAAAAATCTAATCAAGTATTATAGTTATGGCTTATACACCTAGACTTAAGCAAGAATATAAGGACAGAGTAGTTTCCGCCCTTAAAGAAGAATTCGGTTATAAAAACGTAATGCAAGTTCCTAAATTGGAAAAAATCGTTTTAAGCCGTGGAGTTGGAGCAGCAGTTTCTGATAAAAAACTAGTTGACTATGCAGTTGACGAGTTAACAAAAGTTACTGGACAAAAAGCAGTATCAACAATCTCTAAGAAAGACGTTGCGTCTTTTAAATTGAGAAAAGGTATGCCGATTGGAGCAAAAGTTACTCTTAGAGGAGAAAGAATGTATGAGTTTTTAGATAGACTTATCACATCATCTTTACCTCGTGTAAGAGATTTTAATGGTATCAAAGCTACTGGTTTTGACGGAAGAGGAAATTATAACCTTGGAGTTACTGAGCAAATCATTTTCCCGGAAATCGATATTGACAAAGTAAACAAAATCTCTGGTTTAGATATTACTTTTGTAACTTCTGCAAAAACAGACAAAGAAGCAAAGTCATTATTGGCTGAATTAGGTTTACCTTTTAAAAAGAATTAAGATA
>JBDLVY010000002.1:0-4028 GCA_039804545.1 Bacteroidota bacterium
TGCCTACATGACAACGTTCTCTGATTACTGTGCCAGACCAGATAATGGTATTTTTCCCAATCGTACATTCGTCCAAAATAGTTACATTAGGATAAATTGTAGTGTTTTCTCCGATGACAACATTTGGACCAATATAACACCCGGCGCCAATTTTGACACCGTTTCCAATAGTAACCGAATCGTCGATTACAGCTGCGGGATGAATGTCCACTGAAAATACCGGTGGAGCAGGAGCAAAGAGTTCCAGCACTTGTGACATGGCTAAGTCCGCGTTTTTGACTTTAATAAAAGCACGATTGTCACCCGGTTCAATGCTGATGTCTTGGTTTACAACAGCTACACAAGCCTTGGATGTAGCCCAGTATTTTTCATATTTTTTGTTGCCAATAAAAGATATTTCTGTCTCTGAAGCCGATTCTAACTGCTCCGGAGCTGTAATTGTTTGAGAGGAATTGCCCAAGATTTCGCCTTGTAATACCTCATTAATTTCTTGAATGGTGAAAGAACGCATAATGGTTTTTGGTTGGTTATAGATTTCAAATAACTGAAATTGCATTTGAAAATCCTAATATTCCAAAACCAAATGACTGTTTATTCTTCTTCTTTTTGTCCCATCATCATCAAATAGGCTTTCAAAAATTCATCTATATTACCATTCATTACGCCATCTACATCGCTGGTTTCATAACCGGAACGCACGTCTTTCACCAATTTGTATGGGTGCATCACATAGTTTCTGATTTGTGAACCCCATTCGATTTTCATTTTTCCGGCTTCGATGTCGCTGCGTTGGGCTTGTTGTTTTTTTAACTCTATTTCATACAATTGTGATTTCAACATTTGCATGGCACGTTGGCGGTTGTCTTGTTGCGAACGCGTTTCCGAACATTGGATCTGAATGCCTGTTGGTTTGTGAAACAACTGTACTTTCGTTTCTACCTTATTTACGTTTTGTCCACCGGCACCACTAGAGCGTGAGGTTATAATGTCTATATCAGCCGGATTGATTTCTATTTCAATGGTATCATCCACTAAGGGATAAACATAAACTGAAGCAAAAGACGTATGGCGTTTGGCATTACTATCAAATGGCGAAATTCTCACCAATCGATGTACGCCGTTTTCTCCTTTTAGGTAACCAAAGGCGTAATCACCTTCGATTTCTAAAGTCACCGTTTTGATTCCGGCCACTTCACCTTCTTGGAAATTGAGTTCTTTGACTTTATAGCCTTGATTTTCGGCCCACATGAGGTACATACGCATCAGCATAGATGCCCAATCACAACTCTCTGTTCCGCCAGCACCAGCCGTAATTTGTAATACAGCACTCAAACTATCACCTTCGTCAGAAAGCATATTTTTGAATTCTAAACTTTCGATATGGGTATTGGTTGTTTCAAATTGTTCATCAAGCTCTGCTTCGGTGGCATCGCCGTCTTTGAAAAATTCGTAGACCATTTGGAGTTCTTCCGCCATAGCATTGCCTTTCTCAAAATCTTCCACCCATTTTTTCTTTGAGCGCAAGTTTTTTATAATGATTTCGGCTTCTTTGGCGTTGTTCCAAAAGTTGGGCGCAAAGGTTTTTTCCTCTTCGTTGGTAATTTCTATAAGCTTGGCATCAATGTCAAAGATACCTCCTCAACGCACCAAGGCGTTCTACAATACCTTTTATTTGTTCGGTATTTGTCATAAATAATGTAGTTTTGTGGTTTACTATTGAACCCTAGCCCCGATAGTAGTGAAAATCCTTTTTTAAATTTTCAATTTAAAAAAGATTGTAGCGAATAGCGGGATTAGCTTCAAATAAATATAATGCGAAAGTAAGCTATCTTCATAAAATATGGAAATTAATTTAATCAGCGATACCGTAACCAAACCATCTCCCGAAATGTTGCAAGCCATGTTCAGTGCTAAAGTAGGAGATGACGTGTTCAAACAAGACCCAACCGTGAATGCTTTTGAAAAAATGGTGGCGGATTTATTTGGGAAAGAAGCCGCGCTATTTTTTCCTTCGGGAACAATGGCGAACCAAACGGCGATTAAATTAAACACCAACCCCGGAGACCAAATCATTTGCGATAAATGGTCGCACATTCACTTGTACGAAGCCGGTGGAGCGTCATTTAACAGTGGAGTAAATTTCAATTTATTGGATGGTCATCGCGGTATGATTACGGCTGAGCAAGTCAAAGCCGGAATTAATGACCCTGAATTTTACCATGCGCCTTTGTCGAAAATGGTGGGAATAGAAAACACCACAAATAAAGGTGGCGGTGCTTGTTATGATATAGAAGAATTGAAGAAAATTAAGCAAGTATGTGTTGATAACAACTTAAAATACCACTTAGACGGTGCGCGTTTGTGGAATGCGATTGTAGAAAAAAAGCAACATCCGAAGCAATTTGGTGAATTGTTTGATACCATTTCCGTTTGTTTTTCTAAAGGTTTAGGTGCGCCGATAGGATCGGTTTTGATTTCAGATGCCGAGACGATGCACAAAGCTTTGCGCATCAGAAAAATATTTGGTGGAAACTTACGCCAATCGGGTTATTTGGCGGCCGCTGGGATTTATGCTTTACAAAACAACATCAATCGATTGACTGATGACCACCGAAGAGCGAAAGAACTCGGACAAGCTTTGCAACAACTGCCTTGGGTTGAAAAAGTAGCACCAGTAGAAACCAACATTTTAATATTTGAAGTCAAAAAGACATTAAGCGAAAAAGAAGTAATTGAAAAACTAAAAACCAAAGGCATTCTAATCAGTTCGATGGGACAAGGAAAATTGCGTATGGTAACGCATTTAGATTACCGTCAAGTGATGCATGAATATGTATTGGAAGCATTAGGCAAGATTGTTTTCGACTAAGTACTATTTGTTTATTCTAAATTCTTTAATTGTTTTATTCTCTTTTGTCAATCAGTTAGTTACTATTTATTTTAATTAGTAAACATAATTTAATCTTTTCTAAAGTTGTTTTTTTATACTTTTATGCGGATAGATTATAAAAGTAATATATTTTTTATTTTTTGTCCATAAGGCAAACAATAAGTAAGAAAAAGTCTATTAAAAAATACAGTTTAACTATTCAAAGCTATCTTTCATCGATGAAGAATCGTAAAACTCATTTAAAAAATTATTCAGTAATAAAATTTTTATTAATTTAATACAAGTTAAAATAATTTATTTGATTTTTTATGAAGATAGAGCAAGGTTTAGTGAGTCAGTCAATGGAATTTCAAACCATAAAAACATCAGCTGCTTTTTCGGCTGAGAAGGCTAATTTGGTTTTTAGTTTTGGTGAAAGGGAAATAATAGAAAACTGTAAACTTTATGAGAAGTTAAGTTCGATTTATACCAATGCACAAATTGTCATTTGTTCTACGGCCGGACAGTTGATTGATTATAATTTAATGAACAATAATATAGTAGTAACTGCTATTGAATTTGAAAAAACGCCTATTAAAATCTCCAGGTATAATTTATTAGAAGAAGAATCTTTGTTGAAACTAGGCGAAAGAGTCCAAAAAGAGATAATAACAAATGATTTGTCTGCCATTATGGTTCTGTCTGAAGGAACCTATGTAAATGGAACTGAATTAGTGAAAGAACTTTCCAAAGTAACGGATCCCAAAGTCAAAATATTTGGTGGTATTGCGGGTGACAGTATCAATTTTCACAAAACTTTAGTAGGTGTAAATGAAAATCCAAAAGAAGGTGAGATTGCAATAATTGGTTTTTATGGCGATCATATGAAGTTTGGATTTGGTTGTGAAGGCGGTTGGACAGATTTTGGTCCGGAACGTGAAGTTACCCATTCTGAAAAAAATGTTCTATACAAAATAGGCGACCATTTTGCATTAGATCTTTACAAGGAATATCTAGGCCAATACGCTGATGATTTGCCGGGTTCGGCTTTGTATTTCCCGTTATCTATGAAAGAAAATCCAAATGCTTCTCCGATTGTACGAACTATATTGTCGATTAATGAGGAAGAGAAATCAATGACATTTGCCGGAGATATTCC
>JBDLVY010000003.1:0-2655 GCA_039804545.1 Bacteroidota bacterium
CAGTATCTCCTACATAATTGTAACCACCAAGCAATTCAAAACGATGCGTGTAATCGGATAAATCTTCAATGATTTGGGCATATTCGTCACTTTCATAGTCGGTTCTAGTTACCAAAAGATGGTTGATTTGTTCTAACTTTTTCTCCACCACTTTAATATCCACAAAAGCTTCATAAGCTTCTTCCAATACCGTTCTTCCTTGTTCAAAATCGATATCCTGACGAAGAAAACCCATTTTCACTTCTTTCTCCGTGGCAATTTGACCGCTATCGGGTTTGAAATCACCGGCTAATATTTTTAGCATCGTCGATTTTCCGGCACCGTTTTTTCCCACTAATCCTACTCTGTCACCCGAACCTAATCGAAAAGTCACCTCTTCAAAAAGATACGTACCACCAAACGAAACCGATAAATTGTGTATGTTTAACATAATGATTTGTTACAAAAGTTACAGGTAAAAAGATTTCTATAAAGTACCTTTGTAAACCCGAAGCCCAAGAGCTATAAAACTAATAAATTTAAAATTTTTGCAAATGTTAAAAAAAGGATCCAAACTAAATAGCATTTTAACAGGAAGTTGTCCGAAATGTCAAGAAGAAAGCATGTATGTTGACCCAAACCCTTATAATTTAAAAAACATCTACCACATGCACGAAAATTGCAGCCATTGTGGACTACATTACCAAATAGAGCCATCCTTTTTTTATGGCGCTATGTATGTGAGTTATGCCTTAACAGTAGCCATAGGTGTTGCGGCTTTTATTATTTCTAAAGTCTTTATCGGTTTAGACCTTTTGTCTTCTTTTATAGCCATCATAGTAGCCCTGATTGTGTTGATGCCCATAACCGCGCGAATGGCACGTAATATCTATATCAATATTTTTGTGCATTTTGACAAGAATGCGGTTAAGAAGTAGGATAACGATTAACATTTACACTCTTATCCAAAGCCTTTCCGTTTTTGATATAATCATATAAATCCAAAGCCATTGCGGGCGCCAGCATCACGCCGCGTGTGCCAAGACCATTCAAAATGTGTATATTTTTATGCAAATGATGCGTTCCCAAAAGCGGTCTTCGGTCTTTCACCGTTGGTCGTACTCCCGCAAAATGGTCAATAATTTCAAAATCACAAGTCAGGATTTCTTTAATACGGTCAATAAGTTCTTGTTTGCCTTCCTCAGTTGGCAAATCGGTTTTGTCTTCCCAGTTGTAAGTGGCACCCACTTTAAAAAGGTCATTTCCCAAAGGCAAAATAAACACACTGGTATTCACAATCACGTCTAAATCCAATTCGGGCGCTTTAATGATAAATAATTCGCCTTTCGTACCATCAAGCGGCAAATGCTTAAAAAACGGATTAGCATGCATCCCAAAGCCTTCTGCAAAGACGATTTGTTTGGCTTTTAAGTTTTGGTACCGAAGATGGTCGTCTAAAACTTCTAATTCGTTGTAATCAAAAGCACGTTCAACTAATAAATCAAGATTCTTCAAATAAGCATGATACTGATTTAATAAGACTTCAGTATCCACATAACCTGTATGCAACACCTCGCCATAACCAAAAGGGGAATCAATGCCATTATATTGCTTATGCACTATTGCGGTAGAAAGAAAAGGCGTCAAAGCAGGTTTATCTGAGGCGTTAAACCAATTGTTTTGTTCTTCAACCGAAAAAAACTTGCGGTAAATGGGCAATTTAAAATCGACTTGAGTGTTTAGTTTAGTTTCTAATCTTTTATAAAAGAAATCGGCTAATTCCAGTTGTACATTGGCATTCCAAACTTGACTAAACCGTTTTAAAATGACAGGATTATACAAACCGCCGGCAATCTTAGAAGAGTTTTGCGAATGGTTGTCAAAAACCACAAAGGTCTTATCGTTTTGCAAAAGGGTTTCTGCAAAAGCAATTCCGGCCAGTCCTGAACCTACAATGATATAATCAAGCATAATGATAAACTAAAAAAACTCTCACCGTAAAGATGAGAGTTTTTATATTGTAATAGAAATTATTTCTTAGTAATTCCACATATCAGATTCGAAGCTACGAATCTTTTCTTTGACACGCTCTGATTCCAAAAGTTGCATTTGAGAATTGTCTTTCATGTATTGTTGAATTTCTCTATCTCCATATACATTTTCTTCTTTGTAAATTTCACCACTAAATCTGCGGGAATTTAACAAGTGGTCAAACGTAATTGGCATTGCTGAATTCTTATCATTAAAAGCTTTCGCCTCATGCAAAATATCTCTAACAGCAGGGAAATAAACCCAGAATAAATCAATAACGTCAGCATTGTCATTACCAGCATCTCTAGCTTCCGGAGTTACCGGACAAAGCGCCAACAATCTGTACTTTAACTCACCTTGACGTTTGTCAAAATACCAATATCCTTTGATTTTATAACCTGAAATATAGCTAGCATCCAATTCTTTTTTATTGATGAACTGAGGATCCAAAACTTTCTTACCAGATTTATAATCATCATAGTAGTTGTTGATTTCATCTTTACCTGCATCTGTTGTATCGATATAAGTAAAAGAAGATTCCATATCCTTGAACGTTTTTTTAGTATTGAAATAATCATCTACATAAACTTCGGTGATTTTTCCACTTTTAATGTTTTTTACCAAAACATCAAATAATGAACGTCT
>JBDLVY010000004.1:0-14217 GCA_039804545.1 Bacteroidota bacterium
TCCGGTAATCATTCCTTCGGCACCATAACCAATGGCAATGTTGAGCCATTTAGGAAATTTGGAATCTTTGGCAAAGGAATGAATATTTGCAGAAAGCCAATAAGTTTGTCCGTTATAATCTTTTAGGATTTGCTCTGATAATGTACTGCCCAAAGCATATGGCCGAGCAGCAGCATATGGTGTAGTGTGAAAAGAAAATTTGGGTACAATACGTTGTTCTTTCCAAAGCAATTCTTGAGAAACAAACATAGCCGTCCCGGAAACGTTGGCAATCACATCACCTATTGACGCACCCCAATTTGTAGAATAACCGTCGAAAACCTCAACCGTAGTTAGGAAAACCAAGCCCAATGTTGATCCATAAAACAACTGACTATTTCTACTTGAACCGCTCCATTTCAAAGCATTGGCACCAAAACTACCCAAATGATATGCAGAAAAAACATGCCCGGCTTTATCCATTTGCAGCCATTCGGCATTGTCATTAATAAAGTGAAAATCAGAACGCGGATAGTCGGCATACCAAACTTGGTTTAAACCAATCAAAGCCGTTGCTCCCAATGTCGCTTCAGAAATGACTAACGATTTAAGACGGCGTTGGCTTAAAGTATCTGATGGTTTCAGAAAGTTCTCAATACCATTTTGAGCCCAAAGAAAACTCGAGCAGCACAAAAACAGGATTATGTAATGCTGCCTTTTCAAAGATTAACGTTTGGTTCCTTGTGCATTTAGCCAATCGGCATATTTCTTTGCGTTGACGTTGTGTTGTTCCATCGTTGAAGCAAATTCGTGGTATCCAAATTTTTCCACACTCGCACAGAAATAAAGGTAATTGTGGTTTTCCGGAGTCAAAACTGCGTCAATAGCATCGATATCCGGCATCGCAATTGGTCCGGGTGGCAAACCTAAATTTTGATAAGTATTGTAAGAAGAAGCAATAAACAAATCGTTGTACAAAACCCTTTTAATAATTTGCTCGAAATCATTATCTCTAAGTTTCATAGCATAAATCACGGTTGGGTCAGCTTGTAATTTCATTCCTTCTTTGAGGCGATTTAAATAAACACCGGCAACCGTTGGCCGCTCACTTTTCTTTACCGTTTCTTTGTGAACGATCGAAGCCAAAGTGATTACTTGCACCGGAGTCAAATTCAATTCAGTAGCTTTAGCGATTCTTTCTTTGGTCCAAAAACGATTGTATTCTTCCAACATTTTGTCTCTGAATTTTTCTGCCGAAATGTTCCAGTAAAACTCATATGTGTTAGGCAAAAACATCGCAAAGACATTTTCTTTGGTAAACCCATTTTTTTCGAGAAAACCCGTATCGCGGAAAGTCGACAATAATTTAGTGGTATCAGGCTCAATTTGAGTACTAATTCTCTCGCAAAGATTTTCTAATCTTTCTTGATTGTTAAAAGCCAACTTGACCGGAACATTTCTTCGCATGGTTGCTACCAATTGAAATGCACTCATGCCTTTCTTCAACAAAAACCTTCCGGCTTTTACATTCTTTGGATAAGAACGAAGATTGGCTATAAGTTCAAAATCACTCATGTTTTTTACATAAGGCGAAAGGATTTTCTGCACATCTTCATACTTGGAATCGGTTGGGACTTCCACAAAAACTTCTTCTTTGTTGAAGTTAGTATTGGCCGTAAAGAATTTGACATAAACGAACAATATTGCTATAAAAGCAAGTGCAGCTAAAATTTTAAAGATTTTACTTTTGTTCAAAACCGAGACTATTTAAGATTTATTTTTTTATTAACTGAAAAAGGACTTCATCTTGAAAGTGATTGTTAGTGAAATTCCAATCCTTTTTGACTCCTATTTTTTCAAAACCAAATGTAGTAAAAAGAGCTAAACTCGCTGTGTTTTCCTGACCAATATTTGCAAACAACTGATGCAATTGCAACTGTTGAAAAGCATACTCTATCACTAAACCTAAAGCTTCTTTGCCAAAACCACTATTCCTATCGACTTCATTTTGGATAATAATCCCTACACCAGCGCGGTGATTTTTTGGATCAAAATCAAATAAATCAATCAAACCAATGGCTTCAGTAGTTTCTTTTTTACAAATGGCCAAACGCAATTGCTTGGCTTCATAAATATCCTGATGGGCATTTTCCAAATACTGCCGAATCAAAAACTTGCTGTAAGGCGTTTGTGTATTACTTACTTCCCAAATACTCTCATCATTTTCTATATGATAGATAAACGCTAAATCTTCGGGTTCTAGAGCACGCAAATAAATGGTATTTCCCTGAAGCGTTACCATTCTATTTCTCCTTCAAAAACAAAAGTCGCTGGACCTTTGAGATAAACATTTGTATATTTATTGTCTTCTTTCACAAAAGAAACTTCGAGCTTTCCACCTTCAACCTCTAAATAAATATGATGAGCAGTTGTTTTTCCTGTGGCATGCATGGCAATAGCTACTGCAGTGGCGCCTGTTCCACAAGATAAAGTTTCATCTTCTACTCCACGCTCGTAGGTACGTAATGCAAAATGATTTTCTGAAATTTGACTTACAAAATTGACATTACTTCCCGCTTTTCCATACAAATCGGAATAGCGAATTTGCGCTCCAACGTTTTTTACATCATAATTTTTCAAATCATCCACCATCATTACGTGATGTGGTGAACCGGTATTAAGGAAAACATAATCGCTTTCAATTTTTACAAAATCTACTGATTTCATTCCAAGCGAAACTGTACCATTTTCAAAAATGGAGGCATGATGCGGACCGTCAGTTGCTATAAAATCGGTATCATCCTGAATCACATTCAAACTTTTGGCGAAAGCTACCAAACATCGACCGCCGTTACCACACATCGAACTTTCGTTGCCATCAGAATTGTAATAAACCATACGGAAATCTGTTTCGTTGTCATTTTCCAGTAAAATCAAGCCATCTCCACCAATACCGAAGCGTCGATCGCATAATTTTTCGATAAGTTTAGTATCGTTTTTTGGAAAAATAGTTTTTCGATTGTCAATCATGACAAAGTCGTCTCCGGTACCTTCGTATTTATTAAAAGTGATTTTCATAGTAGTAAAAGTGAGACAAAGATAGCAAAATTAAGATTGCCTTAAAAATTGTTAAACGAGCGTTAAAGGGTATTTGAAGAAAAAATGAAAGTTTTTAATTTTACTTTCAAATAATTTTAATGTTTATGATTATGAAAAGACTATCAAGCTTATTTTTAGTTTCTTTATTAAGTGGCGCCACGACACTTGGAGCGTACAAATTATTCATCGAAGAGAGAAACAATCGCGATTCGATTGTGACTATGGCTTCCAACAACAATAGAAACGTTGGTTTATCTGGCGAAGCAATTGATTTCACCGAAGCAGCTGAAAATGCTGTTCACACTGTTGTTCACGTAAAGAATGTTTCGGTAAGAACTGTTTCTAATCCAATTATGGAATTAATTTATGGCCAACGCGGCGGGCAACAACAAGAGCAAATTGGCACTGGTTCGGGAGTTATCATTTCAGAAGATGGTTATATCGTAACCAACAATCACGTAATTAAAGATGCCACTGAATTGGAGGTGACTTTGAACAACAACAAATCATATAAAGCCAAACTCATCGGAACCGATTCAAAAATGGACATTGCCTTATTAAAAATCAGTGCCGATGAAAAACTGCCTTACGCTACTTTTGCCGATTCAGACCAAGTCAAAGTCGGTGAATGGGTTTTGGCCGTCGGAAATCCATACAATTTAAATTCAACGGTAACTGCCGGAATTGTTTCTGCCAAAGCTAGAAATCTAGACAACCGAAACGGCATACAATCATTTATTCAAACAGATGCAGCAGTAAATCCCGGAAACAGTGGTGGTGCTTTAGTAAATACTCGTGGAGAATTAATCGGAATCAACACCATGATTTCTTCTCCTACAGGAAGTTATGCCGGTTATTCTTTTGCAGTTCCGTCTAACATTACCCGTAAAATCATTGAAGACATTATGGAGTTTGGTGGCGTGCAACGCGGTATTTTGGGTGTGGAAGGCAATGAATTAAACAGCAAAGCTTCTACAGAGTTAGGCATCAAAGACACCGAAGGTTTCTACATTAATAAGGTAACCAAAAACTCGGGTGCCGAAAAAGCCGGTTTGAAAAGCGGTGATGTTATCAAAAAATTAGACAATCAAAAAATCAGTTCGTTTGCCGAATTGACCGGTTACATCAATACTAAAAGGCCGAATGACAAAGTGCAAGTGACTTATGTAAGAGAGGGAGAAACTAAAACTACTACAGTTACTTTGATTAAAAATGACCTCTTTACTACTGAATTCAAAGGATTGGAATTAGAAAACATCGATGCTACCGACAAAAAGAAATACCGAATTGACTATGGCGTTCGTATTAAAGAAATCAACAACGAAAACCTAAAACCTTACTATGACCAATTGAAAGGGAATATTATTCTTTCGGTAGATAATGTCAAAGCTACTGATGTGGAAACCATTTCCGGATTTTTAAACAAAAAAGACGAAAACCAAAGTGTCAGCATACAAATGATTAACCGAATGGGACAATTGATTCAAGTCATTATATAAATTCATCTTACTTACTTTTTTTAAAAAAACCAGCCTAAAAAAAGGTTGGTTTTTTTTATTGCAAAATATTTACGAAATCGTTTTCGTAAAACACTTCTATTTTATACTTTTGCGCCAAATTAAAAAAGATCCTGAAGAAAATACAGGATAAACAACACATTCTAAACTCTTTTCTTTTTTATGAACAGCAACACTTTATACGAGAAAGAATTATCATTTCAAGCCGACAGACGAAAAGCCGGCGTAGAATTTATCAAGATTATCAGTGATTTATGGTATGACAAATCTATCGAGTTGGTCCTTTTCAGAAACCAATTAATCGATCGAAACGTTAGCGACATCATGAATCTACATGAGTATGCCGGAGAATTTGTTCAAAAGCCTATCAATGTATTTGATTCGGTGGAGATTGCAAAAGCCATTCTGAATTTAGATTTACCGCCTTCGCGAATTGACATTGGTAAACTGACCTATGAATACCATTTAGAAGACAACAAATACCACGACGCGCGCGCGTTTGTAATTGACAAGTTGAAAAATGCCAAGAACTCTAAAAACATACAACCCAAAGATGTGGTTTTGTACGGTTTTGGCCGAATTGGTCGTTTGTTAGCCCGAGAAATGATGAGCAAAATTGGTAAAGGACAGCAATTACGCCTTCGTGCCATTGTAACTCGTGACCGAAATGATGCCTCTTCATTAGAAAAAAGAGCTTCTTTATTGCGTTATGATTCGGTTCACGGTGATTTTGAAGGTTCAGTACAAGCCGATGTAGAAAATAATGCTTTAATTATCAACGGAACTACTGTTCACATTATCACAGCCGCTTCTCCGGAAGAAATTGATTATACACAATACGGTATCAAAGAAGCATTGGTTATAGACAATACCGGTGCTTTTACCACAGAAGAAGCACTTAAAAGACACTTGGTTTCTAAAGGTGTTGAAAAAGTACTATTAACTGCACCAGGTAAAGGTGTACCGAACATCGTTTATGGCGTAAACCACAACGATCACAATCCGGACAAAGTGGACATTTTCTCAGCTGCTTCATGTACCACCAATGCTATCACTCCTATTCTACAAGCGGTTGAAGAAACTTTGGGTGTAGTAAAAGGCCATCTAGAAACTATACATGCTTATACCAATGACCAAAATTTGGTAGACAATATGCACAAAAAATACCGCCGTGGTCGTGCCGCAGCATTAAACATGGTAATCACCGAAACCGGTGCCGGAAGCGCCGTGGCTAAAGCTTTACCCAGTTTGGCTGGGAAACTGACTTCCAATGCCATTCGCGTTCCTGTTCCTAATGGTTCTTTAGTAGTTCTGAACTTGGAAGTTGGCAAAGAAACTTCCATAGAAGATGTAAATGCCATCATGAGAAGATATGCCTTAGAAGGCGAATTGGTAGAGCAAATCAAATATTCTTTGAATAACGAATTGGTTTCCTCGGACATTGTTGGCACTTCGGCACCCTCTATTTTTGATAGCAATGCTACCATAGTTTCTGGCGATGGTAAAAATATAGTGTTGTATGTTTGGTACGACAACGAATATGGCTACAGCCATCAAGTAATTCGTTTGGCCAAATATATTGCCAATGTAAGACGATACACTTACTATTAGTAGTTACTATTAATTCCAAAAATCTCGCTCATCCGGTAGGGTAAAGCGAGATTTTTTTGTTTCATAGAATATTAAGGTTTGTTAAGCATTGGCAGTATTAAAAAAATCGCTATTTTTCATACCTCAAAACATACCTCCATAATCACACATTTATGAATCGAATAATTTTCAGTCTATTAATCATGACTTGTTTTGCCTTTTCGGACAATGAAGAGCCAAAGGTAACTACCTACAGTTATGGCCATAACGGAATGGAATATGTTGCCAGAAACAAAAACGGAATGGTAATTATAAGCACGTTCAACTCAAAGATGACCATCCGTCAAGAAATTGCTCATAAGATTTACTACTTATATTTAGACAAGAAATTAGAAAATGACTCTAGAGTTACAGTATACGGAGACGAAGCCGATGTAACCGGAAAATGCGTCATAAAAAAGAAAGACAATTTGACCACTGTTGATTTTTATTACGAAAGTGTTCAATGGTGTTCAGGACAAAAAGAGATATATCAAAAAATTGTAAAATAAAAAAAAGCCCAACCTAAAGTTGAGCTTTTTTTATACAATATAGTTTTACTTGTTAGGCTTTTCCAGCAGCAATCAAGTTCAAAGCTGAACCGGCTACAAACCAACCGATTTGGCTATCATTATAAGTATGGTTTGCTAAAATAGTGTCTTTAGAACCATCAACATGAACAAACTCTAAAGTTAATGGTTTACCTGGAGCAAACTCAGTTAAATCTAAGAAATTAATAGTATCGTTTTCTTGAATTTTGTCGTAATCCGCTTCATTAGCAAAAGTTAAAGCCAACATTCCCTGTTTTTTCAAGTTGGTTTCGTGTATACGGGCAAATGATTTTACCAATACTGCTTTAACGCCTAAAAAACGTGGTTCCATAGCGGCATGCTCACGAGAAGAACCTTCTCCATAATTATGATCACCCACAACAATTGAAGGAACGCCTGCAGCTTTATATGCTCTTTGAACCGCAGGAACAGCATCATAGTCACCAGTTAACTGGTTTTTAACTTTATTGGCTTCTTGGTTAAAAGCATTAACTGCACCAATCAACATATTATTGGAAATATTATCCAAATGTCCTCGGAAACGCAACCATGGTCCGGCCATAGAGATATGGTCAGTGGTACATTTTCCGAAAGCTTTGATTAACAATTTAGCTCCTGAAATATTTTTCCCATCCCAGGCATCAAATGGTGCTAAAAGCTGTAATCTGTCAGAAGTTGGAGAAACCGCTACCTGAACTGATGAACCATCAGCAGCCGGTGCTTGAAAACCTGCATCTTCTACATCGAAACCTCTTTTAGGCAACTCATCACCACTTGGTGGATTTAATCTTACTTCTTCTCCTTTATCATTTAACAAAGTATCTGTTAACGGATTGAAAGACAAATCTCCTGAGATCGCTAAAGCTGCTACCATTTCTGGTGAGGTTACAAAAGCATGGGTATTTGGATTTCCGTCGGCACGTTTTGAGAAGTTTCTATTGAATGAATGAACGATGGTGTTTTTTTCGCCTTTATCAGCGCCTGTTCTATCCCATTGTCCGATACAAGGTCCGCAAGCATTTGTAAATACTTTGGTGCCCATTTTCTCGAAAGTCGCGATGATACCATCTCTTTCAATGGTGTAGCGTATTTGCTCTGAACCGGGATTGATTCCGAATTCGGCTTTTGGCGTGATGCCGTGGGCCACCGCTTGCTCGACTATAGAAGCCGCGCGTGCCATATCTTCATAAGATGAATTGGTACAAGAACCAATTAGTCCCCACTCTACTTTTAACGGCCAACCGTTAGCAGCAGCTTCTTCTTTCATTTTAGAAACCGGCGTTCCTCTATCGGGTGTAAATGGCCCGTTGATGTGTGGTTCTAATTCTGAAAGGTTGATTTCAATTACTTGGTCAAAATAGGTGGCAGGATTGGCATATACTTCGTCATCACCTGTTAAGTAAGAAGCTACTTTATCTGCTGCATCTACAATATCTTGGCGGTCTGTTGCTGCCAAATATCTTCTCATGGAATCATCGTAGCCAAAAGTAGAAGTCGTAGCACCAATTTCGGCACCCATATTACAAATGGTTCCTTTACCGGTACAAGACATTGAAGTGGCTCCTTCTCCGAAATATTCTACAATAGCTCCAGTTCCTCCTTTTACAGTAAGTATATCAGCCACTTTTAGGATAACGTCTTTTGGAGAAGTCCATCCGTTTAATTTTCCGGTCAATTTTACACCGATAAGTTTCGGGAATTTTAATTCCCATGACATGCCCGACATTACGTCTACGGCATCAGCACCACCAACTCCGATAGCTAACATTCCTAATCCTCCGGCATTTACCGTATGAGAATCGGTCCCAATCATCATTCCACCAGGAAAAGCATAATTTTCTAAAACAATTTGGTGTATAATCCCTGAACCTGGTTTCCAGAATCCGATTCCGTATTTATTAGAAACAGAAGAAAGGAAATCAAATACTTCTTTGGATTGTGAGTTGGCAACGGCCAAATCGGTTTTTGCACCGACTTTCGCCTGAATTAAGTGGTCACAGTGAACCGTTGTAGGAACTGCAACAGTCTTTTTTCCTGCGTGCATGAATTGCAATAAAGCCATTTGTGCAGTTGCATCTTGACAAGCCACTCTATCAGGTGCAAAATCAACATAATCTTTTCCGCGGGTAAACGATTGAGAAGGCATTCCTTCCCATAAATGCGAATATAAAATCTTTTCAGATAAGGTAAGTGGACGTCCAACTAATGCTCTTGCTTTGTCAACACGAGCTGCCATAGTAGCATACACTTTTTCAATCATTTCAATATCAAAAGCCATAATAAAATTTGGTTAATTTGTTTGCTTTGCAAATTTACGAAAACGTTGTACTTCTAAAAAGGTTTTAATAAAATAAGTTGTTTTAGAAGAATGTTTTAGCAAAAAGCAATTTTAGTGGTGTATTTTTTATTAAATACGTATTTTAAAAGTCTAAAATTGACTATTCTTAATTTTTATCCCTTAAATTCATCATAGGCACTTCATAGAATCGGAATAATAAATAACTTAATAAGATGGTAATTGAGATATAGGAACCCAAAAACAATGTCAATGCTATAGGGTTTTGATTATCTATAATGATATACTCTTTCATTAGGAGTAAAATCACGCTGTAGTGCAATAAATAAATTGAATATGAAATCAAACTGATAAAAGTGACCGGCTTTTGCACTATAGATTGCTCGTTTTTCCATTCGGATAAAAAAGGCAAAAAGCACGCTACTGCAATTGAAATTAAGGATAAATAAAAAACATTCCAAAACATGGGCATGACTTCAATTGTCCATCCTAAAGATCCGATTCCGACAAATTGAAAAAAGAATAAAAGTAAGCCTACAACCAAGAAAATGTATTTGTTTTTTGACCAAAACGAAGTATAATTCAAATAAATCCAACTAGCTAAAACGCCTATAAAAATACTGTCCAAACGATAAATCACCACAGCTTTTAGCGATAAATTCCATTGGGTTAAAGTCGAATTTTGAGTGGTGATATGGTAATAAAATTTGGCACAAAAAAAAACCGCAATCAGCACTATAACTGACCATAAGAAAAATCGAGATTTGTTTTTGGGCTTACTAAAACTGCCCAATATAAAAAGAAAAAAAGGCAAAGTGATATAGGCAAATTCTTCAACAGACAAACTCCAAGATTCTGGAAAGAAAGGCAACATCGTGGTATTTAAGTTTTGGATAAAAAAGAAATATTTCCACCAAGACAATGCAGCATAGCCTACAAAAGAGGCGATTCCTATATTGACCAACAAGATTAAAAAATAATTGGGCAGTGTCCTAAACCATCTTCGCTTAAGGAAATAGAAAACGGTTTGCATGGAAAAGTCCTCTTTGAGGTACAATTGGTACAAAATTTTACCAATTAGGAAACCGCTCAAAACAAAGAAAATTTCAACTCCAAAAAAACCTGAAAGCACTAATAATTGGTGAAAAAGATTGTCTCTTTCGGGGATAATCCACACACAATGACCGAACAACACCATTAAAATGGCAATGACTCGCATAAGATCGAGGCCAAATATTCTGTTTTGCAAGGATTGTTTTTCCAATATTTTATTCATTATTTAAATGTAACAAAATATAGAAACCGAATTACAACAACTTATCAATAATCATCTCTTCGGTGATTCCTTCGGCGTCAGCTTTGTAGTTTTTGATAATTCTGTGACGCAAAATTCCTGTTGCCACCGCTTTTACATCTTCGATATCTGGAGAAAATTTACCATTGAAAGCCGCATTCGCTTTGGCTGCCAAGATTAAGTTCTGTGAAGCTCTTGGTCCTGCACCCCAATCCAAATAATTGTTGACATACTCAGAAGCCAAGTTTCCTTTCGGGCGTGTTTTCCCAACCAAAGTCACAGCATATTCAATTACGTTATCAGCAACAGGAACACGACGAATTAAGTGTTGGAAATCGATAATTTCTTGAGCTGTAAACAACGGATTGATGACCGGTTTGTCATCGGAAGTGGTGCTTTTTACCACTTGTACTTCTTCTTGGTATGACGGATAATCTAATTTTATAGCAAACATAAAACGGTCTAATTGGGCTTCCGGCAACGGATAAGTTCCTTCTTGCTCAATAGGGTTTTGGGTCGCCAATACAAAATAAGGCAAGGCTAATTTATAGTTCTGACCGGCGATTGTAACCGAACGTTCCTGCATTGCTTCGAGCAAAGCGGCTTGGGTTTTGGGCGGTGTTCTGTTGATCTCATCTGCCAAAATAATATTGGAGAAAATTGGTCCTTTGATGAATTTGAATTGACGGTTCTCATCTAAAATTTCACTTCCTAAAATATCAGACGGCATCAAATCGGGTGTAAACTGAATGCGTTTAAAATCCAAACCTAAAGCTTGTGAAATGGTATTTACCATTAAGGTTTTAGCCAAACCAGGAACACCAACTAACAAGGCATGTCCGCCTGAGAAAATACTCAGTAAAATTTGGTCAACGACTTCGTCCTGACCTATAATTATCTTGGCAATCTCTTTTTTAAGTTCTAATCGTTTTTGAACTAAATTTTGAATGGCAGTAACATCAGACATTTGCTATAAGAATTTTGATATTAGGTATTAGAATTAAAAAGTACAATTTACATTATAATCTAACTATAACTACTATTTTTTTAACCAATTATTGATAAACAGACAATCTTGGTATTCCCCGTTGATTTTTATGTAGGTTTCCTTGATTTTTTCATCAGACCATTTGCCTATGGCTTTGATTTGTTTCTCTTTTAGAGCCAAATCTTTGATCTTAATATAGTCTTTACCATAATCAGCGGTATGTTCGTTGATTCGGTTGGTTACTGTAATAATTTTATATTTCTTCCCTGTTCTTGGGTCATCATCTAAAATTGGTGAAGTAATGGCATTGTCTTTTAAATTAGAAACTTCACTATACAAACTCGGATCCATTTTGGTCAATTCGAAGTGCGTATCTTGGGTTTTAGGATTGATTAAGGTTCCGCCGTTGGTTCTGGTCTCTTTCTCATCAGACATTGTTCTGGCAGCTTCTGCAAAAGAGATTTCACCGCTTTCAACTTTATTTTTGATGGAAATGATTTTTTCTTTGGCTTCTTTTAAGGCTTGGTCTGAAACTTTAGGCATCATTAGAATATGTCTCAATTCTACTTCCTGTCCTTTAATTTTTTCTACCATAATAATGTGATAACCGTATTCTGTTTCGAAAGGTTCTGAAATTTCGCCTTCCCCCAAACTAAAAGCCACATCTTTAAACTCTTTTACGAATTGGGTTTTACGATTGATTTTATAAAAACCACCATTAGAAGCCGAACCTCTGTCATCTGAATAAATAACAGCTCTGGTTTTAAAACTCGAACCGCCTAAAACTTCGGCTTTGATTTCTTTTAATCGGTTAATGACTCTTTGTTTTTCTTCCTCAGAAATTTTAGGCGTAATTACGATTTGAGCCACTTCCATTTCGGCTCCAAAAACCGGTAAATCTTCTTGTGGAATCGACTTAAAGAAATTGCGGGTTTCTTCAGGAGTGATTTCAACAGCATTTACAATTTTGTTTCTCATTTCTGTGGTCAACTTATTGGTTTTGATGATGTCAAACAACTCGCTTCTGAAATCTTCTTCGTTGTCTTTTTTGAAATACTTGATTACGTTTTCCATCGAGCTTAATTGCTCTACCATATAAGCAATCTGCTCGTTCATTTTTTCTTTTACCTCTTCGTCTTTGATAACGATACTGTCCTGAATGGCTTGGTGAGCGTATAGTTTTTCTTCCAGTAATTTACCTAACATTTGACAACGCGTAATGTCTTTCACAGATTGTCCCTGACTTGACATTTCTAAAAATGATTTATCGATATCAGAATCTAAAATGATATAATCTCCAACGGTAGCAATAATACCGTCAACTTTAATCTTTTTATTCGATTGGTTCTGTGATTTGGTCTTTACAGAATCTTTAATTATTTCTTGGGCATTGGCAGTACCAACCGAAAAAATAGCAGCCAAAACGGCTACGGTAAGTTGGCTATTTATAAATTTCATAATCCTTGTTTTTAATGGCATCATCGGTAATGTCTTTTTCAAATTTCTTTATCAATTCTAATTTTCTTTTGTTCAGTATAACTTCTTTCAGTGTGGGTTTGATATATTCAAACGGTGAAATTTGATTTTTATCAATTACATTGGTGATTTTAATTAAATAAACATCTTCATTGGATTGGATTTCGGCTTTTTTCCCCGGACGAATCAATTCATCTCGGTTGTCCGGATTGATGACAGGCAATTTCACATAAACCTGACTCATATCTACCCAAACCGTATCGTTTAATGCAAAACTTTTGAACTGTAGTGCATAGGTATCCCAAAACTTTTTGTCTTTTTTATTATAATCAAAGAACTTACTTCTTATGGTGGCAAAACGCGGATTGTCTTTGGCCAAATTCACAAAACGCAGTCTTACAAGCGTTCCATTGGTTTTAAAATTCTCCTTGTTTTCGTCGTAATACTTTTTTAACTCTTCTTGGGTCACCAAAGTATCCACGGTATTTTTAACCACTTCTTCTATATACGCCTTGGTATATAAATCTATTTTATATTGCTTGATTAAAGCATTGTATTCTCCTTTTTTCTTGTCACTCAGATTTCTTTCAGCGGCTTCTATGAGTAACTTTTGGCTTGCCCATCTATTGATAAAATCTCTTACCAAGAGCACACTGTCTTCCTTTGAAGTTCCGGTGGGAACCAATGTAGCGATGTCACTTTTGTACAAATAGCTTTTTCCTACTCGGGCAATTGATTCTGGCTTTTGTTCTGGTTTAAAATAGTTACAAGAACAAAATAAAACAATCACCAAAAAAAGGCTATATCGTTTCATTTTATGGATTCAGCTGTTTTTTTACTTTTTCAAAAACGTCTTTGTTGACTTTAACTGTAAACTCTTGTTTTAAATCATCAACCCATCTTTGTTCTAGATATTGTTGGTAGTCATTTACAATTTTACCACGGCATTCGTCTAAAGTTTTGATGGCTTTCGGCATTACTTTATCAACTTTGGTTACAAAATAATATTCGCCTTCTTTGATGATTTCCGAAAGTCCAATTTCAAACTTGGTATTTTTAGGCAAAGCATCATTCCCTTCTTCAAACACGCCGCTTTTGCTCATAACGTTAACCACATTATTTACATTTAGTTTCTCCTTAATGGCTTGTACTTCGGTGTTTTTCTTTAACAAATCGAGGGCTTTTTTGATTTCTTCTATTTTAGTGGAAGAAAACACTGTAGCTTCCACTCTGTTTTTCCACAGGTGTTCTTCTTTGTGTTGCTCATAAAAACTTTGTAAGCCCAAAGTGTCTGTTTTGGCTCTTTCCCAAATTTCTTTTTCCATTAAGTCAAAAAGCAACAATCCGTCACGGTATTCTTCCATTACATTGGCAAAATCTGAAAATTC
>JBDLVY010000005.1:0-17444 GCA_039804545.1 Bacteroidota bacterium
AACAGCACTATAATATCGGCATGGAGTTCTAAAGCTTTTCGATAACAGGTTTTTTGATTCGCTCCATACCCTTTGTTTTTGTCGTGCGCGATGATGTGTTTGATGCCAATATTTTCCGCAATAGTAACGGTATTGTCCTGACTGAAATCATCGGTAATAATAACGTCGTCAACTACCTCAAATGGAATTTCCTCAAAGGTTTTTTGAAGCGTTTTGGCCGCATTATAAGCCGGCAGTACGACGATTATTTTTTTGTTGTTAATCATTCAAATGGTTGACTTCCGTTGGGGATGTTTCTCTAACGAAACTCGAAACCGTTAGTCCGGCAAAAGGAGCTAATGCTTCCACTTCATTGCGATTGTACAGATTTCCTAAAAAAGGGAATTCATCATAAACATGCGTTGGCAAACCCGAAAGCAGATTTTGAACTTGATCCAAAGGCATATTCCATTCTTCACTCAAACGCTCAGCCGATGGTTCCATAAAAGAAATATAGAGCAATTCCGTTAAAGTGTGTTGTTGTGTTTGCGAAAAATCGACACCATTGGTCAAGGCTAATTTTTGGATTCTGTTGCTTTCTCGGTAACCAATTAGAGTACTTTGGAAATTGGCATAAGTCAAATAACCTAAGTAATCATTTTGCGGAGTAAACATTTGGTTAATTGTTGATTCATGACACCACAGGCATTTGGCGGGCTTTCCGGCATTGGAATGCGTTGCATCGGCGCTGTTTTTTCGGTTGCCGTTGACATCAAAAATGCCGAAGCGCAATTGTCCGTTGGGCAACAACTCTATGGTTTCATATTCGTAAATTTCACCCGATACCGGATCAACTTCTTCTGATAAAAAGACCTGATTGAAGCCGTTTTGTTCCGAAAATTGAATGATGCGATGCTCTAAAGAAACACTCGAATTATTGACATAGCCTTTTTGTGGCAGCAAGGTATATTGGTTTAAAATTTCGGCTAAGGTATTAGGCGTCCCAATGATTTCATAATAATGCTCAGAAGCACCAATAAGCAAGGTTACAAATCGCCCTAAATCGACAGCATTATTGTTTTGGTATTCGGGGGTATTTTTGATTTTGGCTACCAATTTTAAAAGATTTTGTTGTGCACTTTCCGTGAAACCCAATTTTTTTATGTCAATAGTTATTGTGGTGGTTGTGGTTGAAAAACCGCTGTTTGAACTCGGTAATGTAGCGCCAACAAAAGACAAAGCCCATTTTAAACCAATCAATGATTTGTCAATAGTATCGTCAGTATAGGCTTTGTTCCATTTTAAATTAATCTTGGTTTCGGTCCGAATTACATCGGAATACGAGTCTTGCTCACAGGAAATGAGTACTAACAAACACCATAGGAGTAGTCCTTTTTTCATGTTTTATTTGTTTAATTTCATTAATCCACTGGCCAAAATCGATTTGGTTTTCAATTTCAAAGCTTTTATACTCGTTTTCGAAATTGTCCTGTGAAACTCGACTTCATTCACCACTTTACTCACCGCGTATTGGTAGTATTTTCTGGAATAGGTTCGTTTAAAATCAATCTCTCTGTCGGTGGAAGTTTCCCAATCGGGTTGTGTGGTAATTTTGTGTTCAATGTCGTTGTACAAACTCGTTCCTTTGATGGGATAAGCTATTGTAATTGTATACAAAGTCGGATTGGCGTCTTTCAAATATTGTATCGTTTCGGTAATGTCTTTTTCGGTTTCTCCCGGATAACCCAGCATGATGAAGGTTCCGGTTTCTATACCTATGGCATTGGTGTCCTGAATTACTTTTTTCACTTGGTTGACATCAACGCGTCTGTCCATCGCATCAATAATCGTTTGTGAACCGCTTTCGGCACCAATCCAAATTCGGAAACAACCAACGTCTTTCAGCAATTGCAAAATTTCATCATTCAATCGTTCGGCTCGAGTAATACATTCAAACGGAATCACCGCGTCTTGTTTCAAAACTTCTTCTTTGAAAGCCAACAACCATTTGTGGCTTACAGTAAATACATCATCTACAAACCAAAGCGCATCAGGACTGTATTGTTCTTTGAGCATTTTCATTTCTTCTGCGACTTGATTTGCCGGTCGGCGACGATAACTTTGGCCGTAAACCGCCGTGCTGCACCATTTGCAAGTATAAGGACAACCGCGCTGCGTGGAAACTGTCATTGAACTTTTACCGTGGTTTTTTTTCCAAGTGGCCAAATAGTTTTGCATGTTAATGGCGTCTCTATTCGGCAAAGGCAATTCGTCGAGTTCTTTGAATTTGGTTCGAGCTTGAGTTTGAATAACTTGATGGTCTTCTGTAAAAGCGATGCCGTTTACTTGATGTAAATTACCACCAAACATAATCGCATTGTACAATTCAAAAGTGGTTTCTTCGCCTTCGCCTATGATTAAAAAATCGGCGCCGGCTTTGAGATAATTTTCCACATTGTAAGTTACATCCGGTCCGCCGAGAACAATTTTAGGAAAGTTATAGCGTTCGGTTTTTAAAATTTTAATCAACTTAATGACTTCTATTTTGGTCATCAAATTAGTGTAAATGCAAATGATTTTAGGTTGTTTTTCTAAAATATAATCGAGTTGTGCTGCTTGAGAGGAAAACGTAGTATCAAAAACGGCATTGTCAATATTTTTGCTTTTTAAATAAGCCGAAACATAAAGCAACCCTAACGGCGGATAGGGTTTCATGATCTTTTGTTCCTTAGGATCATCCGATAAATAATAAGCATGGGTGAATAAAATACTCATCGTTTTTGCAAAATTATAAGGTAATGATCGGCATATTTTGAAAGCGATGTTGTGTTTTTAACACCTTGCTCCATTCGATTTAAAAATCGTAAAAATCCTTTTTTGTTTTTAAAAAATCCATCCAAATAAGATGGCGGAATGAAAAACCCAATGGGCTTGATTGAAACAGTTTCAAAATTTGCGTTGGCTAAATTTACGATATCTTTCGGGTTATAGTAATAAGTGGTGATATTTTCTCCGTCAACATGGGCCAGGACACTTTCTTTTTTTCGTCGGGAAATGTTTTTGAATTGGGCTTTCGCCAAAAAGTAAAATCGTTCCCAAAGCGTGTTCTTCGTCATAATGACTAAAGCCAATTTTCCTTTTTCCGCCAGTATCGAATCAACAGTCGCGAAGAAATTTTCCAATTCCGATTTGGACAAACAATTCAAACCGCCAAAGTTGGAAAACAACAAATCGAATTTTTCATTTTCAAAAACTTTCGCAATCAAATTGATATCGGCCGTTTGAAAGTTGAGGCTGGCTTTGCGTCTAGCCACTTCAATCATTTTGGCGGAAATATCGGTTGCAGTAACATTGAAATTTTGCTTGGCAAACCAAATCGCGTCTTCGCCCGTGCCGCAATTGATTTCGAGGATGTTTTTAACCGAAGTTAGGTGTTTCGACAATTCGGCGTAAACCAAAGCACGCTGCATTTTCCCAACGGCTGTATGGGTAAAAGTGTCGTCATAATTGGCTGCGGCTTTGTCAAAACTAGCGTCCATTTTGCTGTAGTTTTTTTAGCGAAAGCGTATCTAAAAATGCACTCGGAATATAATACCCCAATTTGGCAATCGATTTTAATTGAGAGACAGAAAGAGTAGCAGGTTTTAAAAATACTTGCTTTAAATTGTGAAAACCTTGTTGTTTTCTGAATTCTTTGTGCACAAAACGTTGCAGTTTTCTATAGTAATTTGATTTGTAGGTTCCATGAAACATCATTTCAAAATCGTCAGAATCGGTCCAGTTGGCTTTGCCTTTCAAATCGTCTTTGACTTTGTCATAAAATTTGGTTCCCGGCAAAGGATAAGAAACCGAAATCCCAATGTTGTCCGGCATCAGTTCTTTGACCATGGCTATCGTTTTGGCAATGTCTTCTTGATTTTCTGTCAGATAACCAAATTGCAGAAAGAAAGCCACGCGTATTTTTTTGTCTTTTAAAAGTGCGGTCGCTCGGTAAATTTGTTCCACTGATGTGCCTTTGTCCATGGCATCTAAGATTTTTTGCGAAGCGCTTTCGGCACCAACCCAAACCTCTTCTAAACCTGATTCGGCCAAACAATCAATCGTGTCTTCTTTCAATAATAAATCTACTCGACTTTGAATGTAATAACTGATTTTTAGGTTTTGGGCTTTTAATTCCGAATTGAATTCTTGCACCCAATTTGGCTTCAATCCAAAAATGTCATCACACATCCAAAAACGGGTTACGCCAAAATTGGTTGCCAAAAACTGTATTTCGTTGGCAATATAGTTTGGAGCATGTGCGTTGTAACGATTGCCGTAAATCGGTTTTGCACACCAGTTGCATTTATACGGACAACCGCGCGTGGTGGCAATGTTTAGGGTGAAAGGTTGACCGCTTTGTTTCCAAATGGTTTTATAACTTTCGATATCGACTAAATCCCAAGCCGGCAAGGGCAATTCGTCTAAATTTTGAAGGACTTCGCGTTTGGGATTGACTTGAATTTCGCTATTCGCTCTAAAAACAATGCCTTTGATAGGATCGATAGAATTTTTGTTTTCTAAAGCGTTTACCAATTCCAACAACGACATTTCGCCTTCGCCTTGCAGAATAAAATCGGCGCCCATTTTTAGATAATCTTGGTAATGGTCGGTCGAATCGGAACTGCAAACGATAACAGTACAATTATAAATTTTCCCCAAACGAATCATCTCAAAACAAGCTTCGCGCATATTGGTCAAGCACATTTTGGTCAAATAATTAAAACCATCGTCATAAATTACCAAATAATTGGGTTTTTTATTTTTTAAAATGGGTTCAATACTATTTGGGCTGTCTAATAAATTGGTGTCAAAAAGAGAAACTTCAAAACCATTCTTTCGCAGTAATGATGCCGCATACAAAGTGCCCAAAGGCGGAAAAGGCGTTTTGTTTTTCCATTGTTTTGGGTCGAGTTTGTAATAATAAGAATGCGAAAAAAGCAGTTTAGACATGTTCTTTGGTTAAATTGATGTTGAAATTATGTCTAACTTCTTCAATTCGGTTATTCAAATCCAATATTACTTTCTTTTGGAAATGAGACGGATGGTGTTTGGAGATGTTTTTGGTTGACTTTAGCGCTATTTTAAAATCTTCTTCAGTCATCATTCGGAACTTCGACCTCCATTTTTTTATTGTAATTATTTTAAAACTATTATCCACAAGGTTTCCGATGGGATTGCCAAAGAAAAACTCAATCGATTTGGTAACTAGTGGTTTTTCAAAATTGGGTACCGAAGACAAGTTGGGAGAAAATTTGTTGAAATAGTCATTTACCCATTGGTTTTTTTGGTAAAAATCTTCAAAGACTTCTTTGCCTTGCATCGGAATCATAGTTTTCATCTCGGTAGCGGTAAACCGATTTTTTTCTTCGATTTCCAACTGATTCGTTGAAACAAAATAATTGATGCAGAAATATTTGCGAGAGTTCAATAGAAATATTTTTTTGTATAGCATCAAAATGGTTCGGCATAGCCAAAGTTTGTTAGTGTCGGTAATGACAAAGAAGTCGATGTCACTTTCATTATCATAATAGCCTTTTGACAACGATCCCGAAACGCCAATGGCTTTCACAAAAGGGAATTTGGCTATAAACTTGGCTTTCTTTTGGGCAATTCTAAGCGCTCTTCCGGCATACATATTGCCGCGAAGCCGTTTGATAACCGAATCCAAATCGCTGCCGTAAACATAAAAGTCATCCACTTTGAGGAGGATTTTTTCGGCAATTAAGCGTTCCAATTCTTTTTCAGTATCGGCCACAGTTTCATAGTTGGTATAACTATGGATTTCTTCTTTTCTTAACGGATAACGAAAAATAGAAAAATAGAGTATGGTTTTTAATGTTTCCAAAATTCATAGCATTTTTTGGTTGACTAAAAGTAATAATTTTTTTTGACCTGATTGTTCTCTTTTCGGACGTTTAACTTCATATCCATCCTAAAAATTAATGCGCTTCCAGCCAATTTTGACCTGTTCCTAATTCTACATCCAACGGTACAGCCAGTTTGAAGGCATTTTCCATTTCGTGTTTGATAATCGGTTTGATTTTTTCTAACTCTGAGTTGTGAACGTCAAAAACAAGTTCGTCATGCACTTGCAACAGCATTTTGGATTGCCATTTTTCTGTAGTCAGTTTTTGGTGAATATTAATCATTGCAATTTTGATGATATCGGCAGCGCTTCCTTGAATTGGGGCATTTACAGCATTTCGTTCTGCAGCTCCGCGTACTATTGCATTGGCAGAGTTGATGTCTTTTAAATAGCGACGTCTTCCTAAAACGGTTTGTACATAACCATTTTGTCTGGCAAAATCAACTTGCTCTGACATGTATGATTTTAGTTTTGGATAGGTTTTATAATAAGCGTCAATTAAGGCCGCACTTTCGCTTCGGGACAAAGAAGTTTGGTTGCTCAAACCAAAAGCAGAAACCCCGTAAATGATTCCGAAATTAACCGTTTTGGCATTGCTTCGTTGTTCTTTAGTCACTTCTTCTAAAGGCACATTGAATACTTTCGCCGCTGTACTTCGATGAATGTCTTCATTGTTTTGGAAGGCTTTAATCATGTTTTCTTCTCCCGATAAAGCCGCAATAATTCGCAATTCTATCTGTGAATAATCCGCAGAAAGCAAGGTGTAATTTTCATCACGAGCGATAAATGCTTTTCGAATCAATCTTCCCCTTTCGGTACGAATTGGAATGTTTTGCAAATTCGGATTATTAGAACTTAAACGACCGGTTGCGGCTACGGTTTGCATATAATCGGTGTGCACTCTTTGGGTTTTGGCATCGACTTGATTGGGCAACGCATCTATGTAAGTACTTTGCAATTTTACCATTTGACGCCAATCGAGAATGTCTTTTACGATTTGGTGTTCGTTGGCCAAATAACTCAACACTTCTTCACCAGTAGCGTATTGTCCGGTTTTGGTTTTCTTTTGTTTGGCACCACCGATTTTCATTTTGTCAAAAAGTACTTCTCCGAGTTGTTTTGGAGAAGCCAAATTGAATTTTTCTCCCGCAGTTTCATAGATTTTTTGTTCGAATTCGTTGATTTCTTTTTGCATATCTACCGACATGCTTTTTAAGAAATTAACATCCAGTCGAATACCTTCTGCTTCCATATCGGCTAAGACTTGTACCAAAGGAATTTCGATTTCATCAAACAGTTTTTTGGTGCCGACTTTTTCCAAAATCGGTTGAAAATGTTCTTTGAGTTGAAGCGTAATATCAGCATCTTCGGTGGCGTATTCTTTGATGTCTTCCAAAGGCACGTCGCGCATCGACAATTGCCCTTTGCCTTTTTTACCAATTAAGGTTACGATTGATTTTGGCGAATATTTTAAATACGTTTCACTCAACACGTCCATATTGTGACGCATATCAGGATTGATGAGGTAATGCGCAATCATGGTGTCAAATAATTGGCCTTTGACCGTGATGCCGTAATTGGCTAAAACCTTCAAATCATATTTCATGTTTTGCCCGATTTTTTCAATGTTTTCATTTTCAAAAAACGGTCTGAATTTCTCTATCAAAGCTTGAGCTTCTTCTTGATTTTCGGGAACAGGAACGTAAAAACCTTTGCCTTTTTCAAAAGAAAAGGACAGGCCGACTAATGCTGCATTCAGCGCGTCAATTCCGGTCGTTTCTGTGTCAAAACAAACGGAAGATTGGTTCATCAAACTTTGCAGCAACAATTTTACCGGCAAGTCACCTTGCGAAATTTGGTAATGATGCGGCGTGTTTTCTAAAGTGGCGTAATAAGAATGCTGTTGAGGTTCGCCGGTTTCCTCATCAGAAAACCCGAATAAATCAAATTGGTCTTCGTTGGATTTTTTGGCAACCGGTTTTTTGGCAGGTTGTGGTGTATCTCCATTTTCACTGCCATTACTATTGGCGTCAATCTCGTCATATTCTTTTCCGGTGCCGAATAGTTTGTCGAATTGGGCTTTCATTTGACGGAATTCCAATTCCATAAACAAAGCATCGGTTTTTTCTACATCGGGTTTAGACAACTCAAAATCGGTAGCGTCAAAAGTCACCGGACAATCCAACAGAATTCGGGCTAATTTTTTAGACAAAATTCCGAGTTCTTTGTTGTTTTCGATTTTGTCTTTGAGTGCGCCTTTGAGTTTATCGGTGTTTTCCAAAAGGTTTTCCATGGTGCCGAATTCCTTTAGTAATTTTTTGGCAGTCACTTCTCCAACACCCGGAAATCCCGGAATATTATCGGCAGAATCGCCCATCATTCCGAGGTAATCTATTACTTGTTCGGGTCTTTCGATTTCAAATTTAGCCAACACTTCGGGTATGCCCCAAATTTCTATATCGTTCCCCATTCTTGCGGGTTTGTACATGAAAATATTTTCCGAAACCAATTGGGCAAAATCTTTATCGGGTGTTACCATAAAGACTTGATAGCCTTCTTTTTCGGCTTGTTTGGCCAAAGTTCCGATCAAATCATCGGCTTCAAAACCTGCTTTTTCCATAATGGGGATATGCATGGCTTTTAACAATTCTTGGATATAGGGAACAGCAATTTTAATGGCTTCCGGTGTTTCGTCACGATGTGCTTTGTACTCTTTGTACATTTCGTAACGATAATCGCTGCCGCCTTTATCGAAAGCAACTGCTAAATGGTCGGGTTTTTCGCGTCTGATTACATCCATCAGTGAGTTCATAAAACCCATGATGGCCGAAGTATCCATTCCTTTTGAATTGATTCTCGGATTTTTGATAAAAGCATAGTAACCGCGGAAAATTAAGGCATAAGCATCGAGCAGGAAAAGGCGTTTTTGTTGTGACATTTTCAAAAAAATTATAAAGTGTAAATGTAGCGAAACTTTGAATGAAGAAAAAGAGAAAATTTTTAGTTAAAATTAATCAAACAAAAGCCATTAATGCCTTGATTCTTTGTTATTTTGCTGAAAATTTACAAGCCATGTTTCGTTGGATTTTCTTTTTTCTATTTGTAGCCATAATTGAAGTTTATGCCTTTCAAGCTTTTAGAACCATCACTAAGTCAAGATGGATTTTGATTGCTTATCAGGTAATTTCTTTAGTCGCAGTCATTTATATCTTTTACCAATTGTCGCAGTTTGACCGCAGGGTTGGGCAAAACAGTAAAACATTAATCACTTTTGGATTGCTGTTGTTGTTGTTTGTTCCGAAAATGATACTGACTTTCTTCCTGTTGTTGGAAGATGTTTATAGAATCTTTTCGGGGATAATCACTCATTTTATGGGCGACAATGACAACGGTACTTTTTTACCCGACCGAAGACGATTTGTTAGTCAAGTAGCTTTGGTCATTGCGGCGATTCCTTTCACCTCTCTTTTGTATGGTATGACAAAAGGGAAATACAATTTTAGGGTGATTAAACAAACTTTATTCTTTCCTGATTTGCCCGATGATTTTGATGGATTTACGATTACCCAAATTTCAGATGTACACAGTGGTAGTTTTGATGATCCCGAAAAAATTCAACACGCGATTGATTTAATCAATGATCACAAAACAGACATGATGCTCTTTACCGGAGATATAGTCAATACCCATGCGACAGAAATGCATCCTTGGATTGAGACTTTTAACAAAATAGACAACCACGAGTTTGGTAAGTTTGCGGTTTTAGGAAATCACGATTACGGAGAATATATTGAATGGCCATCGCAGGCAGCTAAAGAGGAAAATTTTGAAGGCATCAAAAAATTGTATGGCGACATAGGTTTTGATTTGCTGTTGAACCAACATACTAAAATCAAAAAAGGAGAAAGTGAGATAGCGATTGTTGGGGTAGAGAATTGGGGTAAAAACTTCAAACAAGCCGGTGATTTGCAAAAAGCTTCAGAGGGATTGACGGCGGAAGATTTTAAAATTTTAATGAGTCACGATCCGAGCCATTGGGAATATGAAGTGAAAAATCACGACAAGCATTTCCAATTAACGCTTTCGGGTCACACACACGGCTTGCAATTTGGGATAGAAATACCAGGAATTATTCAATGGAGTCCGGTGCAATATGTATACAAACAATGGGCAGGATTGTATGAAAATGTAGGGCGTTATATCTATGTAAATCGTGGTTTGGGTTTTCATGCGTATCCAGGCAGAGTTGGAATTTGGCCCGAGATAACTGTTTTTGAACTAAAAAAAGGGGAAAATGTAGCATAATTAGTTAAAAATGCTACATTTGTGGTTTAATGTTTCTTTTTCCTCGGTAAAAGAAGGTAAAATTATTTTGGTTTTATGTCAAAATTTGGAGAATTAATCAACGCTCAAGTGCCTGTGTTAATTGACTTTTACACAGAATGGAACGAATCTTCAGTATCCATGCATCCTGTTATCAGAGATGTAGCAGCTGCGCTTGGTGACAAGGCAAAAGTGATCAAAATTGATGTCGATAAAAATCAAGAGCTGGCCGATGCCTTGCGCATTAAAGGTTTGCCTACCTTGATGATTTATAAAGACGGTCAAATGGTTTGGAGACAATCGGGTGAATTGGATGCTAACAGCATCATCGCTTTGGTTCAGGATCAACTTTAATCTTTCGACTGCGCTGAGGATGACCATTAGGAATTTGTCCTAATGTATTTTTTCACAAACAAATTCTTTTTCGTTTAAGAATGCTAAAGTTTTGGGCAAAACGTATTCTAGGTTTTTCCATGCTTTGACGCTATCGTGAAAAACGATAATACTCCCACTCTCTATGTTTTTCAGAACATTGTCTAAGCATTTTTCCGGTGAAATGTTTTGGTCAAAATCCATACTGATGATGTCCCACATGATTATTTTATAGCCCAATTTTCTAAGTGATCTGGCTTGGGAAGGCTTGATTTTCCCATAAGGCGGACGGAATAGTTGTTGGTTTTCTGTGTTCAGTTGAGGGTTGGTCATAGTTTCTGAGCACTTTTTGGTATTTTCAATATAATCCTCCAATGAAGTTTCCCAACCTTTTAAGTGATTGAAGGTGTGATTGCCTATGGCGTGACCGTGTTCGATTACTTTTTGAAAAACTTCCGGGTATTTTTGGATATTGTCTCCAATACAGAAGAACGTGGCTTTGGCGTTGTGCTTTTTTAGTTGTGCCAATGTCCATTCTGTAATTTCTGGAATAGGTCCGTCATCAAATGTGAGGTATACTTTTTTCTCATGATTAGGAATCTCCCAAATGTAATTCGGAAAAACAGTCTTGAAAAACCGATTTGTTTTGACCCATAAACTCATCCGTTAAATATAAAAAAAATGTGCCAATAAGAATACTCCAATCAGCACATTTCAAATTTTTCATCCGAGGGCAATGCCCAAACGGAGCGAAGCTATTTTAAATTATTCCAATTCTCTTCCGAAACGGGTAAATCGTTTTATTAAAGAGTTGAAAACAGGTTTGTTTTTGTTGTAATAGTCTAAATCGCCTCGGTCTTTCATCACAATCAATAAACTTCTATAACGCTCGATGTCGGCTACAATATCACTAGCGATACCGTTTTGAATTGAAGGCTGAATTCCGCCAAAATAAATTAAATTTTGTTTGTATTTGGTCATCAGTCTGTCTAAAATCTGACGGGCTTTGGCTTTTTCACCAATGGCATAATAACCGCCAACAAATGGTTCTACCATGGTGTAATATCCATAATAATCCATCGGCATTTTTGTCATAGCCATGTCGAGTATTTTTTTGGCTTTGTCTTTTTTACCTTCATTGATTAATTGTTCCATTAATCGGGCCATGTTGGTTCGGTAAGAAATGCTGTTTTTGCGTGTTTCAGGGTCATGGTAAATGGTCGTTAAATCACCATTGCCCCAATTCCATTTCATCACTAAATCATACATTTTGTCCGAATCTATTTGTCCCATATCATAAGGGTTTTCTTTGTCTACAGGAGTTTTTACGGGTACCAGTTTATAGATTAAACCATCCAGTTGTAAATAATCTTTCATCCATAGGTAATCATCATCCCCAAAACTTCCTCCGGTGAAATAAATTGGTCTTTCCCAATTGTTATTGGCCAATACATCCAGCATCATCAAACGGTTTTTATACATGGCGCTTCCTTTGATGTCTAAATCGATATAAGGCACAATAGAATCATGGTATTTTTTGTTCACCACATTATTCTTGATGATGGTATTCTTGTCAACAGGAATTCTGATTTTATTGGTTGGATAAAAATGAATCGTTTGACCATTTTGCAACTCAATAGTAGATTCTGGATGTTTGATAAAGTCGATGAACGCTTTAATATTCCAACGGGCATCTGTTTTTGGAATATGGGCTACATAATCCAAATTATCCCCAACATATTCACTGTGTTTGAATGAAACTGGCAAGCCTTCAGCGCTGTATGTTTTAAATTTAGATTGGTCAATATTCCAATCGGTCATGAATAATTGGGTATTGATAATCTTAACGTCTGGTCGAACACCTTCAATTTCTTGGGCATACCAAAGCGGGAACGTATCATTATCGCCAATAGTGAAAAGAATGGCGTTCTTGTCACAGGCGTTGAGATAATTTTTTGCCATTGCCGTGGCGGTATAGCGGTTAGAACGATCGTGGTCATCCCAATTTTGGCTTGCCATCAAGATAGGAGCGGCTAATAGACAGGTACTTATAACAATTGGGCCAACTAATTTCGATTTAATATAATCGGATACAATTTCATAAATGGCATAGACACCAAAACCAATCCAAATGGCAAAAACATAGAATGAACCAACCAATGCATAATCTCTTTCTCTTGGTTCAAAAGGCCTTTCGTTTAGGAAGACTTTCAAAGCGATGCTGGTAAATAAAAACAACACTAACAACACATAGAAGCTTTTTAAGTCTCTTTGAGCATGATACATAAGTCCAATCAAACCAATGATGAATGGCAGAAAATAATACACATTTCTTCCTTTGTTGTTTTTGGCATCGTCAGGCAAGTTATCTTGAGAGCCTTTGCCTAAATGAACTTCATCAATAAATTTTATACCACTAATCCAGTTGCCATCCAGGTTGTCATATTTTCCTTGAATATCGTTTTGTCTTCCAACAAAATTCCACAATAAATACCTTCCATACATATATCCGAACTGGTATTCAATCATAAAACTGATATTGTCCCAGGTGGAAGGTTTTTCAACGATTAGATAATCGCTGTATTTTTTTAAGAAGGAAATGTAGTCTTCGTCGTCAATTTGTTTTTGTTGGTAAGCTGTTTTAAATTCATTGATGTTTTTTTGCATTTCTTCTTTTAATTGCCCAACAGCTTGCATCACTTGTTCTTCACTTAAGCTGTCTATGTCAACACCATATTGGGCCAAATCTTCTTCATACGGATAATTTTGATTCAGAGTGAATTTAGGCATGCCGGTAAATTGAACATAATTCTCGATATGATCGGTACTCCACATACGCGGCAACACTGCTTTGTGGTTGTCGTCTGTGTTTTGTTCGGCATTTTTATAGTTGTTTACAATAACATATTTGCCTGTTTTATAATCTCTTTCGTAGTTGGGTGCTTTGTCTAAATAAGGTTGGTCTTCATCTAAACCGGCAAAAGTATCCGTGTATTGCGGACCGTAGAACAATGGGTTTACACCGTATTGTTCACGATTATAATAAGCTAAAACCTCGGCAGCATCTGAAGGTTTGTTTTCGTTGATAACCACATTGGCATTGGCACGAATAGGCAACATCATCCACGTAGAAAAACCTATCAAAACAAAGAGTACACAAAGGATTACGGTGTTGTAAAACGGATGCCCTTTTTCGCGGGTATATTTCAATCCGAAATAGAAAAAAACCACCATCAATAAAACGGCAAAGATAGTTCCGGAGTTAAACGGTAAACCAATACTGTTTACCATAAAGATTTCCATTTTTCCGAAAAAAGCAAGAGTATATGGCAATAATAATTTGAAGATAAATAACAATACTGCTACAATAATAATGTTGGCAATAATGAAATTTTTAATGGTTACTGTTTTCCAGTTTTTGAAAAAATATAAAAATCCGATAGCCGGAATGGTTAATAAAGCCATAAAGTGTACGCCAAACGAAAGCCCAACTATTAGTGAAATAAGGAGTAGCCAACGATTGCCTTTTGGAGTGTGCATGTCTTGCTCCCAACGCAATCCGAGCCAAAATAAGAGCGCAATTAACAACGAGGCCATAGCATATACTTCGGCTTCTACTGCGCTTGACCAAAAACTGTCTGAGAAAGTGAAGGCTAATGAACCTACCAATGAACTTCCTAAAATAACGATAGATTTACTTTTGTCAACTTCAGAATAGGAGGAAACAATTTTCTTCAATAAGATAGAAGATGACCAAAACATAAACAATATTGTGAATGCACTTGAAAAGACCGACATCATGTTGACCATTAATGCAATGGTCTCTTTACTGGTGGCAAACATGGCGAAGAAAGCACCAAGGATTTGGTAAAGTGGCGCTCCGGGTGGATGACCGACTTCTAATTTTGCGGCTGTTGAGATGTATTCTCCGCAATCCCAAAAACTCATAGTGGGCTCAACCGTTAGTGAATATGTTATTAAGGCAATTGTAAATGTTGTCCATCCTAAAATGGTATTCCACTTGTTGAAGTTAAAATTCATCATATAAGTATGAAATGAAGAGGGTTTGTTTTTATGGTTACAAAGAAACTATTTTTTTTAACGCAATTAAACGCAGATTAACAAAATTTTCTCAAACAGATAACGAATTAATTACAAGTTTATTATGGCTTGATGGGTTGGGTTGGGTTAAGTAGAATTTAATTTTTTTGTATAATTGTTTGTGTAAAATAAAATTTGTTCTAAATTTGCACTCGCATTAAGCAAAACGGGAGTTTCTCGGAACTCTTCTGATAATATTGCTTAATCAACTAAAGCTGGTCTATGGTGTAATGGTAACACAACTGTTTTTGGTGCAGTCTTTCTAGGTTCGAGTCCTAGTAGACCAACGAAAAAAGCCTCTCAATTTTGAGAGGCTTTTTTGTTTTATAAGGCTAAACTTTAGATTTTAAAAGTTACTACTGGTCTAAGTGCGTGATTCACCAAATCTTCACTAATACTTCCATTGAAGAAGTGAGCAAGACCTTTACGACCATGAGTGCTCATCCCAATTAAATCCGCATTAATGTTGTTCGCAAAATTCAAAACACCACTTTCAACATTAACGTCGTTGTAAATATGAGTTGAAAACTTATTGATGGTGAAATTTGAAACAAAATCATTCATAATTTCTTGGGCAATATGAGTAGGTTTGAAACTACTAGGGGTATTAATCATTACCAAATGCAATTCGGCCTCAAATTTATTAGCAAATTCTACCACTTTACCAAAAGGTTTTTTGATTTCCTCTGAAAAGTCAGAAGCAAAAACAAATTTGTTTACTTCAAAATTGCCGGCTTCTTTTTTGATGATTAAAACTGGAATATCGGAATTTCTAACCACTTTTTCAGCATTAGAACCAATAAACATCTCTTTAAAACCATTGGCACCGTGAGAACCCATTACAATTAAATCAACATCATTTTTTTTACTGATGTTCATTATCCCGTCAAAAGCCAATTCAAATTGGATGATCTCTGAAACTTTCAAACCTTCCAAGCTTGGGTCATCCATTAAGTCTTCTAATCTGTTTATAGCGGCATTTTTAAAAAGCATAATTTCTGGTAAATCATGACCGCTTCCAACAGCGTCACTACCTTGATGGGGTAATTCTAACATGTGAAGAAGGAATATTTCTCCCCCATTTTTTTTGGCAATTTGTGCCGCAACTTTTAATGCGTATCCGGCGTGTTCTGAAAAGTCTGTTGGGACTAAGATTTTTTTCATAATGTAAAAAAGTAAATTTTGGATAGGATATTTTAACACAATAAAGGTATTATTTTTTTTTGATTTGGCAATGGATTTTTGATTTATAAAAAAATAACTATATTTGCACCGTTATTTACCATTTAAAATTAAATAATGAGGGAAGCAGTGCTTCCCTCTTTTTATACAAGTATGACATTTAAAGAGAAAGTTACTAATTTATTGGAAGAAGGTTTGCTCGAAAATCCTTCGTTATTTCTTGTAGATTTAAGCATTTCAGAGGGTTACAAAATTACGGTAACTTTGGATGGCGATAATGGTTTAACTTTGCAGGATTGTATAGATGTCAGTCGTATAATTGAAAACAATCTTGATCGAGAAGAACAGGATTTTTCATTAGAAGTAGCTTCGGCAGGAGTATCTACTCCATTAAAATTAGTGAGACAATACAAAAAAAATATTGGTCGAACTTTAAAAGTAAAAACTGCCGCCGAAACTATAGAAGCAAAATTAGAAGCAGCTACTGAAGAAAGTATTACTCTTTCTTGGACTGCCAGAGAACCAAAGAAAATAGGAAAAGGAAAAGAAACGGTTGAACACCAACGTGAAATTCCTTATTCAGAAATAAAAGAAGCAATTGTTATTATAATATTTAATTAAAATTTGGCATGGAAAATATTGCATTAATCGAATCATTTTCAGAGTTTAAAGACGATAAACTTATTGATCGAGTAACGCTTATGGCGATTTTGGAGGATGTGTTTAGAAACGCATTAAAAAAGAAATACGGTTCTGATGATAATTTTGACATCATTATCAATCCTGATAAAGGTGATATGGAGATTTGGAGAAGAAGAATTGTTGTTGCTGATGACGATTTAGATTTAGAAAACGAAGAAATCACCTTAACGGATGCCAGAAAAATTGAACCTGATTTTGAAATCGGGGAAGAAGTTTCTGAAGAAGTGAAATTGATAGATTTAGGAAGAAGAGCGATTTTGGCTTTGCGTCAAAATCTGATTTCTAAAATCCACGAACACGACAACACGAATCTTTATAAACAATTTAAAGATTTAATTGGCGAAATTTATACAGCTGAAGTGCACCACGTTCGCCCAAGAGTTGTAATTTTGGTGGATGATGAAGGAAACGAAATCGTATTGCCGAAAGAAAAACAAATTCCGTCTGACTTTTTCCGCAAAGGAGATAATGTTCGCGGTATCATTGAAAGCGTAGAATTAAAAGGGAATAAACCACAAATTATCATGTCGAGAACGGCAGATAAATTTTTGGAAAAATTATTCGAACAAGAAATTCCGGAAGTATTCGATGGTTTAATCATGATTAAAAAAGTAGTAAGAATTCCGGGCGAAAAAGCAAAAGTAGCCGTTGATTCTTATGACGACAGAATTGATCCTGTTGGGGCATGTGTTGGGATGAAAGGGTCACGTATTCACGGTATCGTTCGTGAATTAGGAAACGAAAACATCGATGTTATTAATTACACTAGTAACTTACAATTGTATATTACAAGAGCATTAAGCCCTGCCAAAGTTTCTTCCGTTAAAATTGACGAAGAGAAAAAAAGAGCAGAAGTGTTCTTAAAATTAGAAGAAGT
>JBDLVY010000006.1:0-5572 GCA_039804545.1 Bacteroidota bacterium
TACAAGGCATCGACAGAATTCCGGAAGATCTAAAAGAACTCTACAAAACCGTTTGGGAAATGTCAATGAAAGACATAATCGATATGTCAAGACACAGAGGATATTTTATTGACCAGTCGCAATCGTTGAACTTGTTTATGCAAGACGACAACTATGCGAAACTAACGTCAATGCACTTCTACGCTTGGAAAAGCGGCTTGAAAACCGGTATGTATTACTTGAGAACTAAAGCTGCGGTAGATGCTATCAAGTTTACTTTGAACAATGATAAAAAAGCAGAACCTATTTCTGCCGAACCAGAAGCAGTAGGTGTTGAAGTAGTAGCACCAAACGAAACCGGAGAAATGACCGCCGAAGATTTTGCCGCCATGGTAGAACGCGCCAGAGCTGCTGCCGGAACCGGTGGAGACGACTGCGAAATGTGTGGATCGTAATTAGAGAATAGAATAAAGAAAATAGAAAAGCAGCTGTCAATTTGATAGCTGTTTTCATTTTAACTACTTTTGGAAAAAGTAATAAAACATCATGTCAAAAGAAAAAAAAGGGGTTTACACCGGCATCATAGAAAAAGACGAAAACGGCAATTATTTCTGTGGCGAATATTTATTGGATTACAAATACACCGAAGCGAGTTTCAAACTCGGAGACGAAATCAACATCAAATCGGTCATTGCCAACCCAAGTGATAAGAGCTACAACCAATACCCAAAGAAATCAAGGAATTTCTTTTTGGCTAACCAGAAAGAATAACGGTCATGGAACAAAATATACGAAAGCCATTCTTGATAACCGAAGAACTTTTGGCTTCTCATGGGCAAAGGTTTGTCAACTTGCTAATCGATTCCGTAATGCAATTTATCTTGCTTTTTATTGTCTTGGTTTTTATTGTTGCCAGCAAAGAAATTAATGAAGGCAAAGCATATGTTGATCATTTGGCCAATAATGTTTGGTTGCAATATGCTTTCACCGGCGGTATTGCTTTGTTCTATTACAATGTTTTTGAAATATTTTCAGCACGAACCGTTGGTAAATTAGTAACCCAAACCATAGTAGTAGACGAGAACGGTGAACTGCCAAACCACGAAACGATTATGGTTCGTTCTTTATGCCGATTGATTCCGTTTAATGCGTTATCTATAATCGGATTTCCGGCTCGGACATGGCACGACAGCATTTCTAGAACTTATGTAGTCGATAAAAAAGCCTTGGAAACACAAAAACGAGAGTTTTACCAATCCAAATCTAATCCTAACGAAGAATAAGATGATTTCAATCGTCAGAACTACTTCCGACAACAAAAATTTCGGCCATTTGGTCATCCAACTCGACGCTTATTTGAGAATTCTCGATGGCGATGACCACGAATTTTATGCCCAATTTAACCAAACCAATCTGCTCAAAAACGCTTTGATTTGTTATGAAAATGATGTAGCAGTTGGTATCGGTGCTTACAAAGAATACGATGCCGAAACCGCCGAAATCAAACGCATGTTTACTTTGCCCGAATACCGTGGCAAAGGCATCGCCAAGGCCATTCTCACCGAATTAGAACTTTGGGCCAAAGAAGAAGGCTATAAATTGGCCCTACTCGAAACCGGGAAAATGCAAAAAGACGCTATCGGTTTGTACCAAAAACTCGGTTACGAATTCACCGAAAACTTTGGGCAATACGTTGGCGTGGAAAACAGCGTTTGCATGAAGAAAAGTCTAAATTAAACTGTATTTTTGATTAAAACTAAATTGTCACCCAACCTCTAACTTCCAACCTCTAACATCAAGCATTATGACCTGGGAACAACTTTTATCTCTAAAACGCCAAGGCGATACCGGCAAAAGATTGCGCATCGAACAAGACGACACACGTCTCGGCTTTGAAGTTGATTACGACCGTATTATCTTTTCGTCGGCTTTTCGCAGTTTACAAGATAAAACCCAAGTGATTCCATTGTCGAAAACTGATTTCGTTCACACGAGATTAACGCACAGTTTAGAAGTTTCAGTCGTTGGTCGTTCGATAGGAAGATTGGTTGGTAAAAAAATTATCGAAAAATACCCGTATCTCAAAGAAATCCACGGGTACCATATGAATGATTTCGGAGCGATTGTTGCCGCAGCAGCTTTGGCACACGATATCGGCAATCCACCATTCGGACATTCGGGCGAAAAAGCCATTGGAGAATATTTTGCTATCGGCAAAGGCCAGCAGTATAAAGACCAATTAACGCCCAAACAATGGCAAGATTTAGTCGATTTTGAAGGCAATGCCAATGGGTTTTCGGTATTAACAAGTTCGCGTCCGGGAATTGAAGGCAGTTTGCGTTTGTCTTATGCCACACTAGGTGCTTTTACCAAATATCCGAAGGAAAGTTTGCCCAAAAAACCCACGAATAACATAGCCGATAAAAAATATGGTTTCTTCCAATCTGATGTCGCTTTTTTTAAAGAAGTCGCCGAAGAATTAGGTATGATTTCCAATAAAACCGGAGAAGATGTGGGTTACGAAAGGCATCCGTTAGCGTTTTTAGTTGAAGCCGCCGATGATATTTGCTACACGATTATCGATTTTGAAGACGGAATCAATCTCGGCTTAGTCTCCGAAGATTATGCGTTGGAATACTTAATCAAATTGGTCAAAGACACGATTGATGCCGCGAAATACCAAACCTTAACCACCAAAGAAGACCGAATTAGCTACTTGCGCGCGTTAGCCATTGGCAACTTAATCAACGATGCCGTTCGCGTATTTATTGAAAACGAAGAAGCCATTCTAAAAGGAGAATTCCATTTTGCCTTAACCGATAAAAGCAAGTACAAAGCCCAAATGGATGACATTATCAAACTCAGTGTAAAGAACATTTACCAAAGCAGAGAAGTCATTGAAAAAGAATTATCGGGTTACCAAATCATCAATAATTTGTTGGATAAATTCATCACGGCGTATAACAATACCTATGACGGAAAAGCCACGAATTACGATAAATTGTTAATGAAGATTTTACCCGAAAAACACCATTTGAAAAAGGAAAGTCTCTACGATAGATTGCTCCACATTTGTCATTTTATCTCCATGCTTACCGATGGAAAAGCAGTGGAGTTGAATAAAATTGTAACGGCTTAATCTTCTTCTTCCAACAAAGTAGAAAAAAGCGATTTCAATCCATCAACATCAATATTGCAAAATTGTTGCAGTTCGTCAACCGTGCCATGTTCGATAAAATAATCGGGCACACCACAAAGGAAGATTTCGTTGACATAATCGTTCTTGGCCGCAAATTCTAAGATTGAACTACCAAATCCACCGGTGGTTACGCCATCTTCAACGGTAATTATAGTTGAGAATTTATCACAAATTTTGTGCAGTTTCTTTTCGTCTAAAGGTTTGATAAACCCAAAATGATAGTGGGCAAAATGACCGTCATCTTCTATCTCTGCTAAGGCAGAAGTCACATTGCTAGCTATTGTTCCGGTGGTTAAAATGGCCACTTTTTTCCCTTTTTTCAACTTCTGTGCTTTCCGAAGTTCTATTTTTTGAAAATCAACAGGGAATTTCCAATCCGCATTTTTGCCACGACCTCGCGGATAACGAATCGCAATTGGATGCTTCAATCCTAAGGAAGCGGTATAAAGTATATTCTGTAAATCGATTTCATCTTTCGGGGCATAAACCATCATATTCGGAATGCAACGTAAATAAGCAATATCAAATACACCGTGATGTGTCGCACCGTCTTCACCTACTAATCCGGCTCGATCCAAACAAAAAATCACCGGCAGATTTTGCAAAGCCACGTCGTGTATCACTTGGTCATAAGCGCGTTGTAAAAAAGTCGAATAAATGTTGCAAAAAACCACCATGCCCTGCGTCGCCATTCCGGCGGAAAGCGTTACTGCATGTTGCTCAGCAATCCCAACATCAAACGCGCGTTTCGGGAACGCTTCCATCATAAATTTCATCGAACTTCCGCTGGGCATTGCGGGTGTAATTCCGATAATTTTTGGGTTGGCTTTCGCCAATTCAACTAAAGTCAGTCCAAAAACATCCTGAAATTTCGGAGGCAAATGCTCTTCTGATTTCTTGTGAATTTCTCCAGTGGCCGCATCAAATTTTCCTGGGGCATGATACTTCACTTGGTCTTCTTCGGCTTTTTGCAAACCTTTGCCTTTGGTGGTGATGATGTGGAGGAATTTTGGCCCTTTTACTTTTTTGAGCCGTTCTAATTCTTTGATTAAGGTTGGCAAATCATGACCGTCAATCGGACCTGAATAATCAATATTCAACGACTTAATCATGTTGTTTTGCTTCGGATTTTTGCCTTCTTTAACAGCAGTCAAATAGTTTTTCAAAGCGCCAACGCTTGGGTCAATTCCGATGGCATTATCGTTTAAAATTACCAACAAATCAGCATCGGTCACACCGGCATGATTCAAGCCTTCAAACGCCATTCCGCTCGCAATTGAAGCATCACCCACAACGGCAATATGGTGTTTGTTTTCGCCTTTTAATTGGGAAGCAATTGCCATGCCCAAAGCGGCAGAAATCGCCGTAGAAGAATGGCCTACGCCAAAAGTATCATAAACACTTTCGCTGCGTTTTGGGAAACCTGAAAGACCGCCAAGCTGTCTATTGGTGTCGAATTTTATCCTGCGTTCTGTCAATATTTTATGTCCGTAAGCTTGATGACCCACATCCCAAACCAATAAATCATGGGGAGTATCAAAAACATAATGCAAAGCAATCGTCAATTCGACTACACCCAAACTCGCGCCGAGATGTCCTTCTTTTACGGAGACAATATCAATAATGAACTCTCGCAATTCTCTCGCCACTTCAGGCAATTGAGCCACGTCCAATTTTCGCAAATCAGTTGGATTATTAATATGTTGGAGCAATTTTTTCGACATGGGACAAATGTACGAATTGAAATTGTATTTTTGTTTTATGGAAAACCCTTTCACCGACGAGTATTTTATGAAGAAAGCTTTGCAGGAAGCCGAATTGGCTTTTGATAAAGGCGAAATTCCCGTTGGAGCCGTCATTGTAATCGATAATAAAGTCATCGCCAGAACGCATAATCTTACCGAAATGCTGAATGATGTAACGGCTCATGCCGAGATGCAAGCCATCACTTCGGCAGCTAATTTTATCGGAGGAAAATATTTAAAAGGTTGCACTTTATACGTCACTTTAGAACCTTGCCAAATGTGTGCCGGTGCGTTGTACTGGAGTCAAATTCCTAAAGTGGTTTTTGGTGCGTCGGATGAGCAACGAGGTTTTGAAAATCTTGGCACCCAACTTCACCCAAAAACCCAAGTAATTAAAGGGGTTTTAGCCCAAGAAGCCTCAGATTTAATGGTCCGTTTTTTTGCTTCCAAACGCAAATAAAAATTTAAGAAAAATATTCCTAAAAAATAAATCCAAACGTAAATAATATTTTAATAATTTTAGCGTTATAATGCTAATTGACAAGCCTTATTTTTAAGTCCATCTCCTTTGGAGAGGGATTTAGGGTGAGGCTCTCAAGGCATAAGTTCTAACAAATAACTCTTTTACATCCATGAAAACCAACAAGAT
>JBDLVY010000007.1:0-14434 GCA_039804545.1 Bacteroidota bacterium
AACATCAAATAATGAACGTCTTTCTTTACCTACAAAGGCAGTGTCAATAGGATAATACAAAGGAAAATTAATTCTTTCATCAACATCCACAAACTCCCAAATGGTTTTACCCATCAATACATCTCTGTCATGAACATAACCATAAGGAAGTGGTTTATCATTGTCAGAAATTAACTGAGCAGGTGTTTTCTTTCCAATCTCATCCGGAGTTTTGGAATTCAACAAATTTGACTGAGCAAAAGTTGAAGCGCTAATTGCTACTGCAAAAACTACTGATAAAAGATTTTTAATTTTCATAATTATTATAATATAAGTTATTTAAGTAGGTTTCTGTCAACTTAAATTATTGTATTTCATAAATTACAGGCGCAGCATCTTTAGGAATAATTCCTGTAGCACCAATAATTTTTGTTTTAATATCAAAGATAGAGATTTGATCTCCTTTGGTAGCTCTAGCTAAAGCAGCTCTACATTTTTGATCAACTTTACTACCATTTACGATAATAGCTGCTTGACCTGGTACTTTAAAGCTAAAACGAGTTACCTCATATTTCAAGTCGTAAACGAAATCTTGAAGTTCTGCACTAACAGTAGAAACTTCTAAACGTGATTTAGCTCCTTTTTGAACTCCTGTAACTCCACCAATTGCTCCAGCAGGTGCAGGAATATTCTTGATTCTGAATACTTTTTTATCAGAAGCAGATGTTCCATCTGGCATTTTTGCTGTCACAGAAACAACAACTTCAGTACCAGAACCTGGTTTCAAATTATATTTTCCGTTTCCTCCTGCTTTGGATAAACCTGTAGCGGAAGCATTAACAAAATTATCACCAATACCTGCAAAAGATATAGTCATTGGGTTATCTAAACCTCTATATACTACGTTCATTTTATCAGCTGAAATGTTTGCTGTTTTTGGACGAGGTACAACTACATATTTTCCTTCAAATTTTAATGGCACCGGTTTCCCGTCTTCCATAAATGAGAATGTACCAGTAATAGTTTTTTCTCCAACGCCACCTGCTGTCATCGAAATTACAGCTTGTCCGTTTTCAATTTTACCAGGTCCAGAGAAACTTGTTGGAACTGTATTAGCATCATATTTACCTAATACTACCTTACCTTTTACTGTTTCTCCTTCAAAGAAAACATTTTTTTCTAAAACTACCATAGCTTGGAAGTTTTTCAATGAAGCAGCTTGGGCTATAGTATTACCAATTAATGCATTGTAAATATCTTGCTCAGTAGCTTGAACATCATTTTGCATACTAGTTAACTTAGCTATAGATGCTACTGCTGGAAATCCTTCAAAATGATAAGATAAATATTTCTTTGAAACACCTTCATTATCTTTTACATCTGCTAAATTAAATTTTTCATTTATTTTATTAACGATAATTTGATACTTAACATCGTTACCAAAAACTGCAGTTACATCTTTCTTATACTTTTCTATTTTAGCGATAATTTCATCACCTTTTTTAGAATATCTGTCTCCTTCAAACCAATTTTCATCGATATATGAACCTTTGTCCATTGCCTCATATGGTAATTTTCCGGTCTTTTCGTCTCTTTCAAACTCTTTAGAAACATCTGTTTTAATAGCTCCTAAATAATCGTAAAGCTCTTTCGAAATAGCTTTTACTTGATTTGCTTTGTCTAAAGGTCCTTTGAAACGTGTTGGATCATCTTCAGCTTTTTGTTCAAGAGTACCTAACAAACTATTGTTATATTCTTCAGAGAATTTATTTACACCTTCAAATTTTTCGTTCATTAAACCGAACGCGGTCAATACTTCTTTCGACATGTTTAATGCCAACATTGCGATGAAAACCAAGTACATTAGGTTAATCATCTTCTGTCTAGGGGTTAGTTTTCCTCCTGCCATTTTTTCTAATTAGTTAGTGTTTTGTTAATAAAAATATAGTTCAAAAACTAATTATCCTTTGTTACTCATAGCAGATAACATACCACCATATACATTATTTAATGTAGACAAGTTTGATGTTAAAGATTGCATTTGATCTTTTAATTTAAGGTTGTTTTCAGCAACTTCGTTGTTGATTTGAGCGTTTCTTTCTGCACTTTGTAATTGAACTTGGTATAAACCATTCAATGTTTCCATGTTAGCAGCTGCTTTAGTCATTTCTTCAGCATATTTCTTTTGTCCTGCCATTGCATCTACAGTTGGAGAAATTGATTTAGCTGCACCTTCAAAGTTTTTAATACTGTTTCCTAAGCTTTCCATCAATTGACCATCAATTTTAGCTTCTTTCAACATAGCATCTAATTTTTGAGATAACAAACCTTGAGCATCTTTTGCCTCTTCTTTTTTACCTCTTTCTTTTGCTTCACCTCCTGCTAATTCAGGATATACTAATGACCAATCTAATTCTTTATCTACCGGATCAAATGCCGATAAACCAAAGATTAATGCTTCAACTGAAAGTCCAATAATAAGCATCGCACTCGCTCCAGTCCAGTGTTGTATTTTAAATAGTGCTCCGATGATTACAACCGCCGCTCCCATCCCGTAAGCGAAATTCATTGCTTTTTTGCTTAATAATGCCATAATAATAAAAATTTTAGTTAGTTAAGTTAAGTTAAATATAATTAAGTTGGTTTTGAAATTACTTTCTCGGCGCTTTACCATTTTTTGTCACTTGAGTCCCCATGTAATCTTGTACAGTTCTAAAACCGATATAACTTCTTGCGGTATCAGCATACTCAAAATCCCTGGTACCCACTTGTAAAAAGTAAGCCACATCTTTCCAAGACCCACCGCGAACAACTTTTCTCATGTTTTTAGCATCTTGTACAGTAGGGTTCATTGAGGAAACATACTCATAAGCAGCAGCATCATAAGATGAGTCTGTCCATTCCGCAACGTTTCCTGACATGTTATACAAATTGTAACCATTTGGTTCATATGATTTAGCTTCTACAGTATATAAAGCTTGGTCAGCCGCATAATCTCCTCTATTAGGTTTGAAATTAGCCAAGAAACAACCTCTGTCATTTTTAGCATAAGGACCACCCCAAGGATAAGTTGCTGATTCTAGACCACCTCTGGCAGCATATTCCCATTCTGCCTCTGTTGGCAATCTGAATGCGTTAATCAAATCAGGTCTGTTTTTCTTCTTTTTAGATTTGATGTAAGCATTTTTGTTTAAAGTTCTCCAAGCACAAAAGGCTTTCGCTTGTTTCCAAGTAACTCCAACTACAGGATACTCTCCGTATGCTTGATGCCAAAAATAATCATTGTGCATTGGTTCATTGTAAGAATAGGCAAAGTCTTTAATCCATACCGTTGTATCAGGATAAACTTCTTGTTGTTCAGTTCTGATAAATGAACTTCTTTTTCCAACTTTAGCTTTAGCGGCTGCTTGAATATCCATCCAAGAATATCTAAACTTCAACTTTCTTACATCTATAGTTCTTAAACCATTGAAAGATTCAGCAACTGGTAAATACATCGTATCCATAACTTCTGAATAGTATTCATCAGGATATTTACTGGTATCTTTAATAAGCTTGACTTTTTTATTTAATCTTCTTCCTGCATAAGGATCATCATCAGTCCCAACACTGTAATAATTCTCATACATGTACTTGTCGTAAGGAGTCATTTTCGCAGGATCTTTGTCATCAAAGGCAAAATCACCAATGCTACCACCTTTTCCGCCTTTTCCACCTTTTCCAGTAGAAGTTTGTCCAACTTCATCGGCAAGTATAGCCAAACGAACTCTGATAGTAGAGTCTTTAACCCACTCCACAAACTGACGATATTCACTATTAGTAATTTCAGTTTCATCCATGTAGAATGATCTAACTGTTACTGTTTTCGTAGGTGCGTCTTGCACATTAGCTAAATCATCATCAGATTTACCCATAATGTATGCTCCTCCTGGAATCAAAGTCATACCAAATGGCTTCTCAGGATGCCATTTTTTTCCTTTAACTCCTACTAACTCACCTTTGTCGCTTGATCGTCCGCAGCTCGTTAATAAAGCTAAAACTGATGCAAATGCAATGACCTTCTTCATATAAATTGGGGTTATTTGAATGTTTTATTTTTAAGGGCGTAAACGTATTTATTATTTTTCAAAAAAGCAATTAAATAGTATTAAATTTTACCATACAATTTTTTAATACATACTTTCACTTTCCAAAAATATAATTTAAAAATTTACTAAAAAAATATTTTGTCGATAAAATACATTTTTTATCTGACAAAATGCTCTTTATTGTATTTTTTGTAGGTTTTAATTTATGTATTTAACGTATTTTTTGTTTATTTTTTTAATTAAATGCTGTTTTTACGTTGCGCTTTCCACCATCTTTCAGGTATTTCATGATTACAAGCTGCTAAATACTCATCATGCGAACAAGGTAATAACGTGTTTTTTTTCAATTTATTGTGTTGTCCTGAAAAAAAGTTTATTTCTATCCACCATCTGTCTGTTTTATTGCTTTTATAAAAAACCAATTCTTCATTCTCCAAAGGAACAATATACTTCAAATAATTTTCTTTGGTCCCAAACGGGTATTCATTAGAACGATAATTAACTCCTTCGGTAAAATACCAAATCATTTGAGCAATTAAAACTGCTTCTTCTTTTGTATTGTTATGGTTAAATAAACCGAATGAACTTACCTTATCACTTATCCCGGCATATCTAGACAAACTGCAGATTTCCTTACCATCAAAACCATTTGGAGTAAAGCTAATTAAATTTCCTGAATCTGAAGACTTAACAGAATTTAAATCTACGCTAACAATATCTGCATCTCTAAAAACAGGCTCAGACAAAGCTATATTATTAGAAATTTCTCCTAATCTGTAGGCATCAAAATACAATTTCTCCACCAAATCAATTTCTTCCTGTGAATTGTAATAGGTTTGGTAACCAATATTACTGAAGTTAAACAGGTTATTTGGTTCTTCTAAAATAATTTTTGACAAATAAGAACCGGATGAAATCCCATCTTCTTGTTTTCCAATATCGAACTTCTTATCTATAGAAACCAAATTGACCATTTGTTCCAAGCTGTCATATGCTCTATATAATGGATAAGTTAAATCTTGTGTGCCTCCAATAATGACAGGAATTACACCTTTACGGATTAATTTGGCCGAAACTTTTTGCAAAGCAAAAAAAGTGTCTTCTAGGGAATTACCCGAAATAATATCTCCTAAATCAGCCATTGAACTCTGCCAATTGCCCGGAAACAAACTGTAAAATTCTTTTCGAATAGCTTTTAGATTGACTTCTTCAAAGGCTTTGGCATCGCCTCTGTTTTCTAAAACGCCTATAATGGCAATCTTAATTTTATCGACATCCGGAAAATCCGTATCCGTATGAAAGGCAATTTTACTCCCCAAGTGTTGTGAAGACAATGCCTTCACATATTGCATAATCTCAGGATCAACTGGTGACAGAAAATCGAATTCCATAGGTTATTTCTTTTTTGCGGTGGCTTTTTTTGCGGTCGTTTTTTTGGTAGCTGTTTTCTTTTCCGGTGTTTTTTTAGCAATCATTTCTTGCACTTGTTCCAAAGTCAATTTCGCAGCATCAATATCTTTGTTCAACTCAATTTTTATTTTCCCTTTGGTAATTACTGATTTTCCCCAACGGGCTTTTTCTACCAAAATTCCTTCTGCTGTCCAGTTATGGATTACTTTGTCGATGTCTTTTTGTAATTTTTCTTCAATCAATTCGGCCACATCAGATTGTGACAAATTATCAAAATTGTATTTTTTATTCACATTAATAAAGATGCCATTCCATTTTAAGAATGGTCCAAAACGACCTACTCCTTTTTGAACATCCATATTTTTATATACAGCGATTGGCGCATCAGCTTTGGCTTTTTCATCGATTAATTCCTGAGCTCTTTCCATAGTCACATCCAAAGGATCTTCTCCTCTTGGCAATGAAATGAATTGTTTCCCGAAACGAACATAAGGCCCGAAACGTCCATTGCTCACTTCCACTTCTTCTCCTTTGTATTCTCCAAGATTTTTGGGCAACAAAAACAAATTCAAAGCTTCTTCTAAAGTAATGTTGCCAATATTTTGCTCTTGACGCAAACTTGCGAATTGTTTTTCTTCATCTTCAGCATCGCCAATTTGTGCCATCGGACCAAATTTCCCCAAACGAACCGAAACCGGTTTGCCTGTTTTTGGGTCGGTGCCCAATATTCTTTCGCCACTTTCACGGTCGGCGTTTTTCTCTACTTCAATTACATTCGGATGGAACTTGTTGTAGAAATCCTGCATCATTTTCGCCCAATCAATATTGCCTTCGGCGATTTCGTCAAAATCCTGTTCTACTTTGGCAGTAAAATTATAATCTAAAATAGCTTCAAAGTTTTTCACCAAGAAGTCATTTACAATTGTACCGATATCAGTTGGGACTAATTTCCCTTTATCGGAACCGGTGTTTTCTTTTAAAATCTTTTCGTCAACTTTACTATCTTTCAAAGTCAGTTGCACATATTTTCTTTCTACACCTTCCAAGTTTCCTTTTTCAACGTAGTTTCTGTTGATAATAGTAGAAATCGTTGGTGCATAAGTCGATGGACGGCCAATGCCTAACTCTTCTAATTTCTTCACCAACGAAGCTTCGGTATATCTTGAAGCTGCACGCGTATATCTTTCAGTAGCTGTAATATTGTTGTTGGCCAATTTTTCATTGACTTTCAATGCAGGCAACATACCTTCTTGCTCTTCATCATCGTCATCGCTGCCTTCTAAGTATACTTTTAAGAAACCTTCAAACTTGATCACTTCTCCAGTGGCTTGAAAAACTTCTGAATGATTATTGGCTTCAATCTTTACGTTGGTTCTTTCCAATTCGGCATCACTCATTTGGGAAGCCAAAGTTCTTTTCCAAATCAATTCGTATAAACGCGCTTGGTCTCTTTCTACATTCACTGTGTGACGTGACATATCCGTTGGACGGATTGCCTCGTGTGCTTCCTGTGCTCCTTTTGATTTGGTGTTGAAATTTCTCGGCTTACTGAATTCTGCTCCGTAATAACTGGTGATTTCTGCTTGAGCTGCTGCTTGCGCTTCCTGTGACAAGTTCACACTATCCGTTCTCATATAAGTGATGAGTCCGGCTTCGTATAAACGTTGAGCAATTTGCATTGTAATCCCAACGGGTAAATATAATTTACGAGCTGCTTCCTGTTGTAATGTTGACGTTGTAAAAGGCGCAGCAGGTGATTTTTTTGTGGGTTTGGTTTCTAAATCAGCTACTTTATAAGTGGAACCGATGTTTTTTTGCAAAAAGTCTTCCGCTTCTTTTTTGGTGGCGAAGTTTTTAGGCAATTTGGCTTTCACCACTTTTCCGGCTTCATTCGTAAATTCGGCAGTTACAGAATAAGAAGCCACCGCTTTGAACTCTTGTATTTCTCTTTCTCGCTCTACAATTAATCTAACCGATACGGATTGAACACGACCGGCAGACAAACCGCCTTTTACTTTTTTCCATAATACAGGAGACAATTCGTATCCTACCAATCGGTCTAAAACTCTACGGGCTTGTTGGGCATTGACTAAATTATAATCGATTCCACGTGGGTTTTCGATGGCTTTTTGGATGGCTGTTTTGGTAATTTCGTGGAAAACAATTCTTTTGGTTTTGGTTGCATCTAATTTTAATTCTTCCGCCAAGTGCCAAGAAATGGCTTCTCCCTCGCGGTCCTCATCGGAAGCTAACCAAACCATTTCGGCGGTTTTGGCTAATCCTTTTAATTTGGTTACCAAAGCTTTTTTATCGGAAGAGACTTCGTATTTGGGTTTAAATCCATTCAAGACATCAACGCCAATTTCTTTGGAAGGCAAGTCGGCAATATGCCCATAACTTGACTCTACTTGATATTCACTCCCTAGAAATTTTTCGATTGTTTTTGCCTTTGCCGGCGACTCCACGATAACTAAATTCTTTGCCATAGTCCGATTGTTTATGCGGACAAAAGTAAACGTTTTTTTTAAAATACCGATTTAGTGTCGTTTTTTAACGATGATTGACTCAAAAAAATGAATTTACACCTTAATATATTATACCCATTTGAAGTATTATTTAAAAAGAAAAAATCCCAACACAAAAGACGCCAACTCTTTAGCCCCGATTGCAACGGCGCCTTGCAGAGTGGAAAGCGGGAATACGGATTCCTAGTGTGCCCGAACGACTCGCTCCAAAACTTTTGTTAAACCGCCTCTGCCATCTTGTCATATTTTATAATTTAGTATTATCTTTGCTCTCCCGAAAGCGAAACATTAGATATGGAAAAGGAAATTGACGAGAAAAAACAAGGCACTAGTATGGTGCTCGAACATAAAGAAGGCAATACTAAAAAACTATTTATAGAAAGTTATGGCTGTGCGATGAATTTTTCGGACAGTGAGATTGTTGCGTCTATTTTGACCGAGCAAGGTTATAACACTACTCAAAAATTAGAGGAAGCCGACTTGGTTTTGGTGAACACCTGTTCTATTCGAGACAAAGCAGAAATGACGGTGAGAAAGCGCTTGGAAAAATACAATGCGGTAAAACGCAGTATCAATCCGGGAATGAAAGTAGGTGTTTTGGGCTGTATGGCCGAACGTTTGAAAAGCCAATTCTTGGAAGAAGAAAAAATCGTGGATATGGTTGTTGGTCCTGATGCTTACAAAGATTTACCCAATCTTTTGAAAGAAGTGGAAGAAGGTCGTGATGCGATTAATGTAATCCTTTCTAAAGACGAGACTTACGGCGATGTTTCTCCGGTGCGTTTGAACAGCAACGGCGTGAATGCTTTTGTTTCCATCACACGTGGTTGCGACAATATGTGTACGTTTTGCGTAGTGCCATTCACTCGTGGAAGAGAAAGAAGTAGAGAACCGCAAAGCATTATAGCTGAAATCCAAGATTTGTGGGACAGAGGTTTTAAAGAAGTTTGTTTGTTGGGCCAAAATGTCGACAGTTACCTTTGGTATGGAGGCGGTTTGAAGAAAGATTTTGACAAAGCCACGGAAATGCAGAAAGCCACTGCGACTGATTTTGCTCAATTGTTAGAACAATGCGCGATTGCATTTCCAAAAATGCGTTTCCGTTTTTCGACTTCGAATCCGCAAGATATGCACGAAGAAGTGTTGCACGTGATTGCCAAATATGAGAATGTTTGCAACTATATCCACTTACCGGTGCAAAGCGGAAGCACAAGAATTTTAAAAGAAATGAACCGCCAGCACACGCGTGAAGAATACATGGAATTGGTGGATAAAATCAAAAGAATTATACCGGATTGTTCGATTTCGCAAGATATGATATCCGGTTTCCCAACCGAAACGGAAGAAGACCACCAAGACACTTTGAGTTTGATGGAATATGTGGAATATGACTTTGGTTATATGTTTGCCTATTCAGAAAGACCTGGAACTTTGGCAGCAAGAAAAATGGAAGACGATGTTCCGGAAGAAGTCAAAAAAAGACGTTTACAAGACATTGTAGACTTACAACAAATACTAAGCGAAAAGAGAACCAAGCGTTTCTTAGGACAAACCGTTGAAATTTTGATTGAAAAAGAATCGAAAAAATCCGATAAACATTGGAGCGGCAGAAACTCTGAAAATGTAGTAACCGTTTTCCCGAAAGGCGATTACAAAGTAGGTGATTTTGTGATGGTAAAAGTGAGCGATTGTACCACAGCGACTTTGATTGGAGAAGCGGTTGGATATTCTGAGATGCAAAATTAAATTGTTTCGAATTTTATGTTTAATAATTACAAGTTAGTTTGGAACATTAAACCTCAAACCTGAAACCTGAAACAAAAAAATGGAAACCGTTCAAAACATAAAACAACGCTTTGAGATTATCGGGAACGACCCGAAACTCAATCGTGCCATTGAAAAAGCGATACAAGTTGCGCCTACAGATATTTCGGTATTGGTTGTGGGTGAAAGTGGTGTTGGTAAAGAAAGTATTCCGAGGATTATCCATTCGTTATCTCATAGAAAACACGGCAAATACATCGCGGTAAACTGTGGTGCCATTCCCGAAGGAACGATTGACAGTGAATTATTCGGACATGAAAAAGGTGCTTTTACCGGTGCCAATAATGCCCGTGAAGGTTATTTTGAAGTAGCCGATGGCGGAACAATTTTCTTAGATGAAGTTGGCGAATTGCCACTGACAACACAAGTCCGCTTGTTGCGTGTTTTGGAAAATGGTGAATTTATCAAAGTGGGTTCGTCACAAGTACAAAAAACCAATGTTAGAATTGTAGCAGCAACCAATGTCAATATGTTTGATGCTATTGAAAAAGGAAAATTCCGGGAGGATTTATATTATAGACTAAGCACCGTTGATATTCCGTTGCCACCATTGCGCGACAGAAAAGATGATATTCATTTATTGTTTAGAAAATTTGCGGCCGATTTTGCGCACAAATACAAAATGCCGCCAATTAGATTGAGTGACGATGCCGTGCAGTTTTTACAAAAATACCGTTGGAGTGGCAACATCCGTCAATTGCGCAATGTAGCGGAACAGATTTCGGTTTTAGAAACCAATCGAGATATTTCGTTAGCAACATTACAATCTTATCTTCCGACCGAAGGCAGTTCATTGCCATCAGTGGTTGGCGGAAAGAAATCCGACAGTGATTTTGCAACGGAAAGAGATATTTTATACAAAGTCCTTTTCGACATGAAAAGTGACTTGAATGATTTGAAAAAACTGACTTTAGAACTCATGAAAAATGGGACAAAAGTACAAGACATCAATCCGAGTTTAATTCAAAAAGTATACGGTGCCAAAGAAACAGAGAGTGAAATTTCATTTGAAGAAACGCCGAGAGTCAATGTAATTCCAACCCAAACTCAAACACACCAAGAGGAATTTGAAGAGGATGACGATCACAATTATTTAGATGCCGAAACGGTGGAAGAAGAAGAAATATTGAAATTAGAGCAAAAAGAGATTGAGCTCATCAAGAAATCATTGGAACGCCACAAAGGCAAACGAAAAGCGGCAGCAGATGAATTGGGGATTTCGGAAAGAACTTTGTACCGAAAAATTAAGCAGTTTGATTTGTAAAATAATTGGACAATAAAAACCGAAAAAGAATATCTTTGGAATCGAGATGAAAAACACAAAATACATTTTACTTTTATTGATTGCTTTCAGCATAAATAGTTGTGGCGTTTACAATTTTACTGGCGCTAAACCAATTGATGCCAAGACGTTTCAAGTAAATTATTTTCAAAATTCTGCCGAATTGGTAGAACCGGGAATTGAAAGAACCTTCACTTTGCGTTTGCAAGATTTGATTCAGAATCAAACCAATTTGAATTTGACGAATTCCAACGGCGATCTGATGTACGAAGGAGAAATCACCGACTACCGAATTTCACCAATGACCGCAACTGCCGATCAAAAAGCAGCCCAAAACCGATTGACAATAAGAGTAAATGTTCGTTTTACAAACAAAAACAAAGAAACGGATAACTTTGAAAAGTCATTCTCGTTTTTCTACGATTACAGCGGAGAAAGCCAATTGGTTGGTTCCCAATTAACCGAAGCTTTAGACGTGATTTTTGAAAGAATTACCCAAGATATTTTTAATGAATCCTTGGCCAAATGGTAATTTACAAATGAATTTAACTGATTACACTTACTTACTCAACAAACCCGATGCCATCAACGACAGGTATTCGGAAACCTTAGACAATGTGCTGAGTGCTTTTCCGTATTTTCAAAGTGCGCGCGTGTTGAAGTTGAAGCATTTGTACAATCAGGACAGTTTCAATTACAATTATGCTTTGAAAGTTTCTGCAGCTTATACTACTGATAGAAGTATTTTGTTTGATTTTATCACTTCAGATTCTTTTGTTTCCGTGCAAAAAGGTTTGTATGAAAAGAAACTCGAAGAATTACTGAATATGAATGTGGTGGAAATTGAAGAAGTAATTGTAGCCTACAAACCCATTCCCATTGATCCATTAGAACAATCAATCTTAACTTCTATCAAAGAAGCTACAACTTCTGAAGAACAAAAAGCAGAGGAAAAATTGGGCGTTGGCAAACCTTTAGAATTCTCAAAAGACGAAAAACACTCTTTTCAGGAATGGTTACAATTGTCCCGTTTAAAACCGATTGTTCGTGAAGAAAAGACAAAAATAAGTACACCGGAGGAAGAAGAGAAGAAGAAAAAACTGGAATTAATCGACAAATTTATCGAGAATAACCCCAAGATTTCACCCATCGCTAAAGACGCTACTGTACCTGTAATAGAGACAATTGCTGAGGATACTTCGTACTTGATGACAGAAACTTTGGCCAGAGTTTATTTGGAACAAAAAAAATATTCCAAAGCAATACAAGCTTATGAAATATTAATTTTGAAATATCCGGAAAAAAGTAGTTTCTTTGCAGACCGAATTTCGGATATTAGAATTTTACAAGAGAATAACAATTAATTACAATATATCATGTTTACCATTTTTTTAGCATTAATAACTTTAGTTTGTTTCTTATTGATTATTGCCGTTATGGTTCAAAATCCTAAAGGTGGCGGTTTGTCTTCTTCTTTAGGTGGATCTCAAATGTTGGGTGGCGTTCAAAAAACTACCGACTTTTTAGACAAAAGCACTTGGACATTAGCCGCAGCATTAATCATTTTGATTTTATTGTCAAGCTTAAGTTTTCCAAGTATGGTTGGACAATCTGATTCAAAAGTGATTGACCAAACAGAAGTAGCCCCAAAAACAGCAGCGCCAACAACTCCGGCTACTACTGCTCCGGCTACTCCGACAGAAGAGAAAAAATAATAAAGAGATATCTTTATCCCAATGCCAGCGCTGACATGCTGGCATTTTTTTTAGGAAAAAATGGCAGATACTTTGGCTTGGCATAATTTCTGAAAAATGAAAACAACATTATAATAACATAAAATATACAATATTATGGCATTAAACATTAAACCTCTTTCAGACAGAGTGATTGTGGAACCGGCTGCTGCTGAAACGCAAACGGCTTCCGGAATTATTATTCCCGATACGGCAAAAGAAAAACCGCAAAAAGGAAAAGTGGTAGCGGTTGGAAACGGTAAGAAAGACGAACCTTTAACAGTTAAAGTCGGCGATACTGTTTTATACGGAAAATATGCCGGAACCGATTTAAAATTCGATGGCAAAGATTACCTCATCATGCGTGAGGATGACATCTTGGCAATTATCTAATTAAGTATTAAGATTCGAGTATTAAGTATTAAGACTAAAAACAACAAACAAAATGGCAAAAGATATAAAATTCGACATTGAAGCACGCGACGGTTTAAAACGTGGTGTTGATGCCTTAGCGAATGCAGTAAAAGTGACTTTAGGACCCAAAGGAAGAAACGTAATCATCTCTAAATCATTTGGCGGACCAACCGTTACCAAAGACGGAGTTTCGGTGGCTAAAGAAGTAGAATTAAAAGATCCTTTGGAAAACATGGGAGCGCAAATGGTCAAAGAAGTAGCTTCTAAAACCAATGATTTAGCCGGAGACGGAACAACAACGGCAACTGTTTTGGCACAAGCAATCGTAAAAGAAGGTTTGAAAAACGTGGCTGCCGGAGCCAATCCAATGGATTTAAAACGCGGGATTGACAAAGCAGTTGAAGCCATTGTAGTTGACCTTGGAAAACAAGCTCAAGTGGTTGGAAGCGATTCTGAAAAAATAAAACAAATTGCCTCTATTTCGGCTAATAATGACGAAGTAATTGGAGAATTAATCGCTACGGCTTTTGCCAAAGTAGGAAAAGAAGGTGTAATCACGGTTGAAGAAGCCAAAGGAACTGATACTTACGTTGACGTAGTAGAAGGAATGCAATTCGACAGAGGTTATTTATCTCCATATTTTGTGACCAATCCTGAAAAAATGGAGGTGGAATTAGAAAGACCTTACATTTTGTTATACGACAAAAAAGTATCTTCTTTAAAAGAGTTATTACCTGTTTTAGAACCGGTAGCCCAATCAGGCAAACCTTTATTGATTATTGCAGAAGATGTTGACGGTGAAGCTTTATCGACTTTGGTTGTAAACAAATTACGTGGTGCTTTAAAAATTGCAGCCGTAAAAGCGCCGGGATTTGGTGACCGCAGAAAAGCCATGTTGGAAGACATCGCCATCTTAACTGGTGGAACTGTAATCGCTGAAGAAAGTGGTTATACTTTGGAAAATGCTACATTGGAAATGTTGGGAACTGCCGAAAAAGTTACTATCGACAAAGACAATACTACTGTAGTTAACGGTGCCGGAAATGCGGACATGATTAAAAATCGTGTGAACCAAATTAAAGCCCAAATGGACACCACAACTTCTGACTACGACAAAGAAAAATTACAAGAACGCTTGGCTAAATTGGCCGGTGGTGTTGCCGTACTTTATGTTGGTGC
>JBDLVY010000008.1:0-4074 GCA_039804545.1 Bacteroidota bacterium
GTTTGCTGTTACTTTAAACCGCTCATCTTGCCTTTTGCCAACTATCCAAACGATTTTATCATCGGAACAGAGCAGCCAAACATTCGCTTTATCCAGTAAAGAGAACTTTTCATCTTTGAAATACTTGCTCATTTTTTTTGTGCCGGTCATCCCAAAAGGTTGAAAAACATCACCGTCTTGCCAACGGCGAATGGTCAAAGGAAATTGAAGCTTATCTTCATCGACAAAGATAACATTAGTTGTTTGATGTGAAATGTCACTTGCGTTACAAATAGAAAGTTTTAAGGGAATTTTAACTTCGGATTGTTCTTTTTGAATCCAAAACACTTCATCACTACCCACATTTTGTTTGGGAAACAACAATAATGAATCTCTGTTTTTTAAGAGAATATGGGTATTTGACAAAACTTGTTTTCCGGATTGTGCGTTGATTAAATCATAAACCGAAGACCAATCGGCAAAGCCAAAAGGTTGTAACCAATCAAACAAATAGGCTTTGTAATTTCGGTGTTTTAGTAACTTGGTCAAGTCGATAACCGTATGTTTTTCTTCTTCACTCACTACTTTTTGGTACAAACTCTTAGCGGCATCTTGTGCCAAAGATTGGGTTTGTTTCAAATGGTTTATCGTATTTTTAAAAGACGACAACAAACTTGGGTTCAATACATTTAGTACCGGAATCACCTCATGGCGCAGTTTGTTTCGCAAATATTTATCCGAAGCATTACTACTGTCTTCACGCCAAGTGATTTGATTTTCTTGAGCAAAAGCTTCTATTTCGTTTCTGGAAAAGACCAATAACGGTCGAACAATCTTATCATTCTGTTCGGGAATACCGGTCAAGCCCTCAATTCCGGAACCGCGGGTAAAATTGATTAAAAAGGTTTCCAAACTGTCATCAAGATGATGCGCCGTGAGGATGTAATCAAAATTATGGTTGGCCAAAAGCGTATAAAACCACTCATAACGAAGGTTTCTCGCCACCACTTGAATGGAAAGTTTGTTTTGTTCGGCAAAAGCTTTGGTGTTGAAACGCTCAATAAATATTGGCACTTGTAATTTTTCTGTTTGAGATTTGACGAAATCTTCATCTCCGTTACTTTCCTCACCACGTAATTGAAAATTACAATGGGCAACCGCAAAATCTAGTTTTGATTGAAAGCACAAATTTACTAACACCATACTATCAATACCACCGCTTGTGGCAAGCAGTAGTTTCTTTCCCTTTAGAAAAGGAAGGTTATTATCAATATGGCTTTGAAATTTTGATAGCATGTTCAAAAATAGTCAATTTAACTTAATACCTCGAACATGGCTTTAGCTTTCAGCAGACACTCTTCGTATTCTAGCTCAGGAACCGCTTTTGAAGTAATAGCACTACCAACGGAAAAAGACAAATACTCGTTTTGAGCATTGTATAAAATACTACGGGTAACCACGTTAAAATCGAAATCATTGGTTGGGGTAAAATAGCCAACGGCGCCGCTGTACAAACCTCGTTTGGTTTCTTCGAGTTCTTCGATGATTTTCATGGCAGAAATCTTTGGCGCTCCGGTCATGCTGCCCATTGGGAAAGTCGTTCGGAGAATTTCTATAGGAGAAGTCGAATCATCTACGGTGGAAACTATGGTGGAAATCATTTGGTGGACTTGCTCAAAAGAATAAATGCCACAAAGTTCTTCCACTTCTACCGAACCTTTGGTGGCAGTGTGTGATAAATCGTTTCTGACCAAATCAACAATCATAATGTTTTCTGAACGTTCTTTGGGATTTTGGGCCAAATCGGCTTTGGCTTTTTCGTCTAAATCTTTGTCTGCATAACGCTTGGCCGTGCCTTTTATCGGTTGGGAAATGACTTTGTTACCTTCTTTTCTCAAATAACGTTCCGGCGAGGCACTCAGTAAATATTGGTGGTTGTTTTTAAAATAAGCAGCGAATGGCGGATGCGAAATGTCATTCAGTTTTTGATAAATTGCTAACGTATCAATCGTAGCGTTTTCGGCATAAAACTCCATGCAGAAATTGGCTTCGTAGATATCACCGCGGTGAATGTGGTTGAGCATTTCGGTGACTTTAGCAATATAGCTTTCTTTAGAAATTCTGTTTTTCAAACTAATTTCTGAACAGGGAACACTGAACACTGAACACTTTCCAATCTCATCGAAATCAGATTCTATTTCATCATCACACATTCGCAAATAATGAATGCTTACTTCATTGCCTTTCAGCAAAAATAATTTCTTGGGTTGGAAGAAAAACAAATCGGGAAACGCTAAGCCGTCAATATTGTTGGATTGCAAGTCTTCCGTATCGTTTTTTAAGTCATACGACAAATAACCAAAAAGCCAATCTTTAGTTTGTTGTTGGTATTGTTTTACATCTTCAAAAGCGTTGTGATGGTCTGTTTTAATGGCCGTAAAAGCATCTACCGCCAAGATACAATCATAACTCGAATACTTTTGCTGATAGTCATTCGAATCCAAAAAAACAATTTCCCTAAACTGTTGTGACCATGTCAGCAATTGACTTTTGAAAAGGTCAGTTTGTTCAATTTTCTTGGCGATAATTGTTCTCAATTGGGTTGTTTTTATTGGCATTCAAAATTACGACAAAAATAATTCTCCCCGCAAACGAAGCAAGCCGAAATTTTGGCACGCTTTTTAGTAGGACTAAAAATAACCTTTAACCAGTAATTCATTTAAAGCTATTGATAGAAAACTACTCCGACTTGCTCAAAAAATAATACGTATTGGAACTGTAACTATTAATAACTATTAAAAATGAATGAAACATGAAACACTTATCAAAACTGGGTTTGGCATTACTACTATTAGGAATTGCCTTTGCGTGCAAACAAGCGGAAGCAGAAGATAATGCCGCAACAGAAATGAATGTTGCCGCCGATACCACTGCGGTAACCACAACTTCCTCAAACGCTGCAGTAGAAAACAAAGAATCAAACCGAAAGTTTGTTCGTACCGCCGATTTAAAATTTAAGGTCAAAAACGTAGCCAAATCGACTTATGCTATTGAAAACATTGTTAGCAAGCACGGTGGATTTGTAACCTTTACCGATTTGAAAAGTACGGTAAACGAACACGATGAAACTCAGGTGAGTCAGGACAGCATTTTGGAAACGACCAAATATACCGTTGACAACACCATTACCCTTCGCGTTCCCAATACACAATTGGATACGGTATTGACTTCCCTAGCCAAAGAAGTAGATTTCCTTGACAGCCGATTGATCAAAGCCGATGATGTCGCTTTGCAATTGTTATCCAATAAATTGGCCCAAAAACGATTGACCAAAAGTCAGCAACGCTTGGAGAAAGGCATTGATACCAAAGGCAAAAAGATCAACGACATCACCAACGCCGAAGACAAAGTACTCGATCGTGAAAGCGAAAGCGATGAACAAATCATCAAGAATTTATCAATGGAAGACCAAGTTAATTTTAGCACCGTAACGTTGTATTTGTACCAAAGGGAAACCGTAAAAAAAGAGTTGGTTTACAATGAAAAAAACAGCAATGCCTATCGACCGCATATTGGGTTGCAAATATGGGACAGTTTAAAAACCGGCTGGTTTATGTTGGAAGGCATAATTGCCTTTGTGACCCAACTTTGGGCATTAATTTTAATTGGAGTGCTGGGGTATTTGTGGTATCAAAAATTCGTTAAGAAATAAACCTTATTTTACTGACTCTTAAATAAATACCATTAGCTTCGGCTTTTGGTATTTTTTTATTTAACTTTGGTAGACCAACCAAAACTTCAACAATTATGAAAATCGCTACCCTTGTTATTCGAGTACTTATTGGATTATTTTTAGTGTTTGCGGCAATGACTTTCTTTCTGAAATTGGCTCCTGAACCTGTCACTACCGGAGATTTTAAAGCTTTTAATACCGGTTTAGTGGCTTCTGTTTATTTGATTCCCTTGGCCAAAGCAGTAGAGTTACTCTGTGGATTGTCATATGTCACCGGACGTTATGTGACTTTGGCTAACATTGTCATTTTGCCGGTAACCTTGAATATTTTGTTAATCAATTATTTTATGTCACCCGAAACC
>JBDLVY010000009.1:0-8060 GCA_039804545.1 Bacteroidota bacterium
ATCTATTTTGGCCATTTCCAACATGCAAACGGGTTCATTTAAAGACAAAATGCTTTTTTGGCAAATGAGTAAAAGCATTGATGAAGCCTCAACCAGCAGTGAACGTAATGAGTTTGTGGCAAAATATATCACTCAATTTAGCAACAAAAATTACCAACGAAAAATCAACAAAATCAATAACATCGCTGAAAGTTTGGGCAAAGGCAAACCGGCACCATTCTTTGAAGCAACTAATATTGACGGCAAAAGAGGTTCTATAGCTGATTTACAAGGAAAATTTGTATTGATTGATGTTTGGGCTACTTGGTGTGGTCCATGTAAACAACAATCACCTTATTTTGAAAAGTTTGCTTTGAAATATAAAAAAGAAAACATTCAATTCATCGCCCTAAGCACCGATGAAAATATACAAAAATGGTATATTGCTGCTAAAAGCAAATCCAAATCAGTGTTACAATTGCACACTAATAATTTGAATTTATTTACAAAAGATTATGATCTAGTCTCTATTCCTAGATTTATATTGATTGATCCGAATGGGAATTTTGTCAATGCTAATTTGCCTTTTCCGAGTGATGCTTCATTTGAAGTCTTGCTGCGAAAAGCATTGCATTTACCTGAAGAAGAATAGCCTAATAGCTTTTATAGATTTAGTATCTTTGCCCAAAATTTTATAAGAATGATTTCACAGGAAACTATTGTAGCTTTAGCTTCGCCTTCGGGTGCGGGTGCGATTGCTGTTATCCGAATTTCGGGCAAAGAAGCGATTGTAATTGCCGAGCAAGTTTTTCAATCCGTTTCCGGAAAAGCCATCAGTCAACAAAAAACACATACCATTCACCTCGGCCATATTGTAGAGGAAGGTAAAGTATATGACCAAGTATTGCTTTCCATTTTTAAAAATCCAAATTCCTATACCGGCGAAGATGTGATTGAGATTTCGTGTCACGGCTCAAAATACATCCAACAACAAATCATTCAATTGTTTTTGCGAAAAGGCTGTCGGATGGCACAAGCGGGTGAATTTACTCTGCGCGCTTTCTTAAACGGTAAACTCGATTTGTCCCAAGCCGAAGCGGTAGCCGATTTGATTTCGTCAGACAATGAAGCCAGCCATCAAATTGCTATGCAACAAATGCGCGGTGGTTTTAGTAATGAAATTGCTAAACTGCGGGAAGAATTATTGAATTTTGCCTCACTCATTGAACTCGAATTAGACTTTGCCGAAGAAGATGTTGAATTTGCCGATAGAACTCAGTTTAAAGATTTATTAAACCGAATTGAATTTGTTTTGAAAAGACTAATCGATTCCTTTGCGGTTGGAAACGTCATCAAAAACGGAATTCCGGTAGCAATTGTGGGTGAACCCAATGTGGGAAAATCGACTTTATTGAATGCCTTATTGAATGAAGAACGTGCCATTGTTTCGGATATTGCCGGAACAACTCGCGATACAATCGAAGATGAATTGGTCATTGAAGGCATAGGTTTCCGATTTATTGATACCGCCGGAATTCGGGAAACAAAAGATGTGGTAGAAAGTATCGGCATCAAAAAAACTTTCGAGAAAATAGAGCAAGCGCAAGTGGTTTTGTACTTATTTGAAAGTTTAAAGTTTCAGGTTTCAAGTTCAGAATTTATAATTGAAATCGAGAAAATTAAAAATCAGTTTCCTTTAAAACCTTTGATTGTTGTTATCAATAAAATTGATTTGATTTCAAAAGCAGAAGTTGACAACATCCGTGGGCAACTTGAAACTTTAAACGTGAAACTTGAAACAATTTCAGCCAAAACAAACTCTGGCATTGAAAGCTTAAAAAACCAACTCATGTCGTTTGTAAATACTGGTGCTTTGCGCAACAACGAAACCATTGTGACCAATACACGCCATTATGATTCGCTTTTAAAAGCATTGGAAGAAATTCAAAAAGTGCGTTTTGGAATGGATACAAATTTGTCCTCAGACTTAATGGCCATCGATATCAAACAAGCGCTATATTACTTTGGAGAAATCACAGGCGAAGTAACCAATGATGAGCTTTTGGGTAATATTTTTGCCAATTTCTGTATTGGGAAATAATTATTGCAAGACCATTTTCTTCACTACTGTTTTGTTTTCACTGGTAATTTTGGCCCAATAAATTCCGGAACTTACCTTCGGAACAATATTCGTTTCCCCTATAAACTTTTGCTCAAAAACTTTCATTCCTAAACTGTTGTAAAGTTCAATTGTAGCTGCGGTATTGATTCCGAAAACAGTAAAACTTTCCCTTGCAGGATTCGGATAAACTGAGTAATTAACCGTTTGATTTTCTTGGGAAGACAATGAGGCGTACCAAGTTTCTCCGGCGTGAATTCCCCATATATAATCAGCCAAAAGCGGATAATCAATAAACGGGTTTCGGTTAACTTGCCAAGTGTAGATGTAGTTATTACGGTTCATTTCAAAATCATCTCTTGGGTCGCTTTGATTCCATTGCAACAATAAAGTCAAATCTCCTATTTGTCCCACCGTAGTATTCGCAGGATTTCCGGATACAACACTCAAAGCATTGTAGCGAACCGCCATGTAAAACAAAGAACGGGCTACATCACCACGCCAACTGCCTTGTGTACCGTTTGGTCCCATATATTCGCCATAATCTTTATTGCCACGCGAACTGTTTTCCGGACCGTCTTCTGCGCGAATGTGGTGCGCATCGGCATGACCGGCTAGAATATCATCGGCATTGGTTGGCAACCAATTGTTAATGCCATCAGGAATAGATTCCGTTCCATCGGTAAAACCGCCTCTCGATTGTGGGTAAATGTGCTCACGGTTCCATTTTCCGGTGTTGATGCCGGTTTCTTGAATGTCTAACTTTGATCTTGGCACTTCCACATACATCAACCAAACCTGATTGCTGTTTAACGGATTTTGGTCTGCGGTTTTTAAAATCGTTTCTATATCTCCGTAATTGTGGGCGTGAACCACACTCGGATTGGCAATAATATCTTGAATGGCTTGTTTTAAAGTTGCACCAGATTTGCCTTCCAATGCATCATAATATCCTGCCGGCGCTGTGCTAGGTACTATGCCGAAAGTTGGATTCAAAGGCGTTCCCCAAGCAGCGACTGTGAAGTCATTGTCTATAATTCTGATTTCAACATTGTCATTGATTCTGTTGTATATAGAAGGCAACGTATTAAATTTAATTTTGGCCACTTCATCTCCCTCATCATTAGCATCATCAACCAATTGAATTGTAGCCGTAAAAGAATTGGAACCCGTTGGAATAAAAACGGCAACACTTCCTGTGTAATCTGTAGTATTAAAATTACCGCTGGAAAGTGAAAAAGTAAAATTCAAATCGGCAGTTACATTAGTTTGCGTAGTGAAAGTAACTGCAAAAGATTGCCCTTCGTTGTATTGCGTTGCCGAGGTAGAAATAGAAATTCCGTTGTAAATAAATCCGCTTCCGTCATTATTTGCGCCCGGAGTTGGTGTTTTAGTCTCGTAAGTTCCATCCGATTTTCGTTGGATGGATTGCGTAGTTTGAGCGCTATTGGCATTTTCATCAATCTGAACAAAAACCCCTAATGCCGTCATTAAACCGGTCGCATCAGCATCACCGGTATCATAAACCAAAGCATCAATCAAGTTGGTGGTTGAGGCCGGACTAAGATTGGGAAAATCAGAGGAATTGCCAAGGTATAAACCAACACCATCCGGTCCATTTTGAAAAATATTATCGGGTAAAGCCCTATCGGGAACCGGAGAAACTAAATTGTTTCCAATGACTACAATTCCATTAACATCGGTAGTCAATCCATCTAAATCCATGACATAATAACTCAAATTAGCTTGTGTTCCGGTGCCGTTAAAAAGAACCAAAACATAACCATTCAAAGAAAAATTTGGGGATGCCGATTTTAATTCGATGAATTCTCTATCATCGGTACTTGGGGTATCAGAATCGAGTTCGTTAATAACCACCTGAGCTTGTATCATTGATGTGGACAGCACCAATAGATAGCACAATATTTTCTTGAGCATTAATTGAAATTTTATCAAATTTATTGATATGCAAACTATTAAAAGTTAAATTCAATTTATTTATGCTTATTTACGGTATAATGGATTATTTTTTAAAGAAAAAACTTTAAATAATGGTGTCAAACACAAGAATTTTAGTACATGAAAAAAGAGCTGTTTTTAAGATAAATACACTATTTTTACCTTGATTTTGTAATATCAATAATGTTAGAAGTTTTAGGTTATTTAGGTGCTTTATTTATTGGAATTGTATTGGGAATTACCGGTGGCGGTGGCTCAATACTTACCGTTCCCATTTTGGTTTATTTGTTGGGATTACATCCTGTTACAGCTACAGCTTATTCTCTTTTTATAGTGGGCACTACTTCTGCTTTTGGCACCATTCAAAATTTTAAAAAAGATTTAGTGGCACCTAAAACCGCCATTCAATTTGCTATCCCTTCTGTCATTGGCGTTTACTTGACTCGCAAATTTATAGTACCCGCTATGCCCGATCCCGTTTTATACTTGGGTGCTTTACAACTAACCAAAGGAACATTTTTTATGTTACTGTTTGCTGTAGTTATGCTGTTGGCGGCCATTTCAATGTTGAAAGAAACGAAAGAACCCGAAGTGATCAGTCCAAAAAATAAGTATTGGGTAATTTTTCAATTGTTTTTGATGGGGATTTTAATCGGATTAATTGGAGCCGGCGGTGGCTTTTTAATTATACCGGCCTTAATGACATTAGCCCGTTTGTCAATACGAAAAGCCATTGGCACTTCCTTATTGATCATCACCATCAATTCATTAATAGGTTTTTTGGGAGATTTACAAAGTACAACTATTGATTGGTCGTTTTTGTTAGTCTTTACTTTCTTGTCTGTCGTTGGAATTTTTATCGGACTATTTGTTCAAAAATACCTCAACGAAAAACTGCTCAAGAAGATATTTGGATACTTCGTTTTAGCCATGTCGCTATTTATTCTTTATCGGGAATTATTTTCATAAAGTATTCTAAATTCAAATTGCACCAACACATCTATTTTTTAAATTTGCCTAAACAATTACCATTATGAAAATCGAACAAATATATACCGGATGCATTGCGCAAGCGGCTTATTACGTGGAAAGCAATGGAGAAGCGGCCATATTTGATCCGCTACGCGAAGTACAACCTTATTTAGACAAAGCGGCCAAAGACAACGCTAAAATCAAGTATATTTTCGAAACCCATTTCCATGCCGATTTTGTTTCCGGGCATTTGGATTTGGCTCAAAAAAGTGGCGGACAAATTGTTTATGGACCAACCGCTAATCCTGCCTTTGAAGCAATTATCGCCGAAGACAATCAGGAATTTAAAGTGGGCCATTATACCATCAAAGCCATCCACACTCCAGGCCATACTTTGGAAAGCACTTGCTACTTATTGACCGATGAAAACGGAAAACAACACGGAATTATTACCGGAGATACTTTATTTATTGGAGATGTAGGCAGACCCGACTTGGCCCAAGCTCTTACAGAAGAATTGACTCAGGAAAAATTAGCTTCTTATTTGTACGATTCGTTGCGTAACAAAATCATGCCGCTGAGTGATGAATTGATAGTGTATCCGAGTCATGGTGCCGGAAGTGCATGCGGGAAAAACATGAGTAAAGAAACCACAGATACTTTGGGCAACCAAAAACGCACTAACTACGCTTTAAGACCTGATATGACTAAGGAAGAATTTACCAAAGAATTATTAGATGGTTTAGGACTTCCACCCGCTTATTTTCCTCAAAATGTGATGTTGAACATAAAAGGCTATGAAAGTTTGGATAACATCATACAAAAAAGCAATATCGGACTTTCTCCCAATGAATTTGAAGCTGTTGCCAATCAAGACGATGTGGTGATTTTAGATGTTCGACACGAAAATGATTTTGTAAAGGCACATATTCCCAATGCAATTTTTATTGGAATTCAAGGAAACTTTGCCCCTTGGGTAGGTTCTTTGTTAAGAGATGTAAACCAAAAATTATTGCTAGTAATTCCGACCGGAAAAGAAGAAGAAACCATTACTCGTTTGTCACGCGTTGGATTTGACCATGTATTAGGATATTTGAATGGCGGCATTGAAACTTGGATTGAAGCCGGATATGAAACCGACAGTATTCAATCAATCTCTCCGGAAGAATTTTCAAATCAATTAAATTCCGATAGCGTAGTTGTTGACGCCAGAAAACCGGGAGAATTTGAAGCCGAACATGTTGAAAACGCACTCAACATTCCATTAGACACGGTGAATGAGAACTTTCAAAGTATACCAAAAGGCAAGGATTTCTTTTTACATTGTGCCGGTGGTTATCGTTCTGTTATTATGGCGTCTATTTTAAAATCGAGAGGCATTCACCATATTATTAATGTTGAAAAAGGAATGAACGGCATCAAGCAAACCGGTGTCACTTGTAGTCAATTCGTTTGCCCATCCACCAAAAAATAATTCAATAAAAAAAACAAAAAAATCACTTAAACTATTGCAATTTAAATACATTTGCAATCGTAAAAATTTAAAACATAAAAATGAAAAAAATAATTCTTTTAGTAGCCGTAGCTGTAGTTCTTTTTGCCTGTAACAACTTAGGAGAAGGGGAATATATTATCACAGGTAATGTAAAAGGCATGAAAACAGGTTTGATTTTTTTAGAAAAACAAAGCCCAATGGGAATGGGATTCACTGCTATTGATACTGTAAAAATTGAAGACGGAAAATTTGAAATCAAAGGTAAAACCGGAGAACCTGAAATACATTTCCTAAGATTTGACAAGATTCAAAACAAAATGCCTTTAATATTAGAAGGTGGAGAAATTAACATTGAAGTTGACAAAGACACACTTTTCAAATCAAAAATAACCGGTACTTATAATAATGATGAGTTTACCAAATTCAATGAAGAATCTAACAAGATTCAGAAAGCCGCTCAAAAGAAAATGAAGGCATTTGAAGCCAAAAACAAAGCATTAATAGACCAAGTCCAAAAAACAAAAGACACTGTTATTGCCAATCAATTAAGAGCAGAATATGAGCCATTGCAAAGAGAGGTTCAAAAAAACATGGAAGACTTTACTTTTGGATATCCAAAAACACATCCAAAATCATTCATCAGTGTTTTGATTTTACAAATGATGAGTAGCAATCCGAAATTTACACCTAAAGATATCGAAGCTGCCTACAATTCATTAGATGCTTCATTGAAAAAAACAAAACCAGGAAAAAGCATCAAAGAAAATATTGATGGCTTAAAAAAAAACTCAACACTAGGTCAGCCCTCAAAGTAAACCAACCAGCGCCCGATTTTAAAGCCCCAACTCCTGAAGGAAAAACGGTCTCTTTAAAAGAAAGCCTTGGCAAAGTAACCTTAATTGATTTTTGGGCATCATGGTGTCCGCCATGTCGAAAAGAAAATCCGAAAGTGGTAGCCTTGTACAATGAGTTTCACAGCAAAGGCTTTAACATCATCAGCGTATCTTTAGATAAAGATGCTGCCCAATGGAAAGAAGCTATTGCTAAAGACAAGTTAACTTGGACACAGGTTTCAAATTTAAAAGAAATGGAAGACCCAATTGCCCTAGAATACGGCATTGAATTAATCCCAACCACTTTTTTATTAGACGCATCAGGTAAAATTGTTGGAATTGATTTGCCTCACGAAGAAATGAAAGCTAAAATCAAAGCCCTTTTAGCCACAAAATAAAACAAATGCCTAAAAAGTTAAAAAAATCTCCTCAGGGAGATTTTTTTATATCATTTAAAACCAATGGCTTAAAAAAAGTGGCAGAATTAAGTGTTCATTTTGTTTGTGAACCTCAAAAGTGTTTTTATATTTGCAATCGCTAAAAGCAATGGGGAGATACTCAAGCGGCCAACGAGGGCGGACTGTAAATCCGCTGATTACATCTTCGCAGGTTCGAATCCTGCTCTCCCCACAAAGTGAAAAGTCTATAACATGTTAAAAGTTTACTTTTATAAATGTTATAGACTTTTTGCTTTGAGCAAGGG
>JBDLVY010000010.1:0-2638 GCA_039804545.1 Bacteroidota bacterium
CTCCATGGATATTTCACGCCAATCTCCTTTTCCAAATAATCAAAAACTTGTTTGGAATATCTATAAGTTGGTTCAAACTTCGCCGTGTCATTGGGTTGTATAAAAAACTGCAACGGAATTCCCGATTTGGATGCAATTACCTTATTTCTAAAATCTCCAATGGCTATCGCAAGCAAATAGGAACTCATTGGTTTTTGCATTTCGTATATCCAAATCTTTTGGTCTTTATCAGGATAAGCTTTCTTCAAAACTCCATTTGCCAAAACATTGAAACGATTATCAAAAGTGATGTTCATCTTAAAAATCACTTTTTCATTCACATCATCAAAACTCGGTAACCAATGACTGGTATATTTGCCTTGCCCTTGCGTCCAAATCTGCCCATTATCAACTTCACCAATAAAATATAAAGTTTGTTTTGGAACAGCAGTATACTCAAATTTTAAAGTATTCAGCCCTTTATGATATCCTTCAAAGAGAAGCAATTCTTTGGTGTTATTTTTATAGTTGACCGGTTTACCGTTAATACTCATCTCAACAAAATCCATATTTTTTGCATCAATTCTAATGGTGTCAATATCTGAAAGCACATTGAATTGGTAAGATACAGAACCTCCAATTGATTTTTGTTCAGCAGATGGCGTTAAGAAAGCCTTGAGTGCAATAAAATCTACTTTAGTCGTTTGCTGGGCGAAAGTAAAAGCGGTAAATAAAAGAAAAAATAGTAGGCGCATTTGGTATCGTATATAGATACGAATATACGCATTTTCAAATTTTTGAATCTTCAAATTTTCAAATTAAAAAACTATCTTCGCTTTAACAATTTCTGTCGATGTCAAACAATCTTCTTCAAACTCCTATCGAATACCTCAAAGGCGTTGGACCGCAACGTGGTGAATTGTTGCGCAAGGAAATTGGCATTCACCGTTACGAAGATTTACTTAATTTTTATCCGAATCGATACATCGACCGAACGCGTTATTATAAAATTAACGAGCTGAATAATAACGTAGCCGAAGTTCAAATCATTGGGAAGATCATCAATATCAAAACCGTCGAATTTGGCAAAGCCAAAAAAAGATTAGTCGCTGTATTCGTGGATGAAACCGGACAAATGGAACTCAATTGGTTCCAAGGCCACAAGTGGATTCGCGACACGTTAAAACTCAACACGCCTTATGTGATTTTTGGAAAAGTGACCAATTTCAATGGTCAATACAACATGGCGCATCCCGAAATGGAATTGTTTACCGAACACGAACAAAGTCTGCGCTCTGCCATGCAACCGGTGTATCCCTCGACGGAAACCTTGACCAATCGCGGGATTTCCAATCGTGTGGTGAATAAAATGATGCAGCAGGTTTTTTTAGAAACCCAAGCCAAATTCGCGGAAACTTTGCCTCTATATTTAATCGAAGAATTAAAGTTGATTCCGAAAAATGCCGCACTATTCAACATTCATTTCCCTAAAAGTCCGGAACTTTTGGCTAAAGCACAATTCCGCTTAAAGTTTGAAGAGTTGTTCTTTATTCAATTGCAATTGATTACCAAAAACCTCGTTCGCAAACACAAAATCAAAGGCCATCCGTTTACCATTGTTGGTGACAATTTTAATAATTTCTACCAAAACCATTTGCCATTTGAATTGACAAATGCACAAAAAAAAGTACTCAAAGAAATCCGAAACGATATGGGTACCAATGCCCAAATGAACCGCTTATTACAAGGCGATGTTGGTTCGGGGAAAACGATTGTGGCTTTAATGGCAATGTTGATTGCATTGGATAACGGTTTCCAAAGTTGCTTGATGGCACCAACGGAAATTTTGGCTAACCAACATTACAATGGCTTAACCGAATTGGCTAAAGACCTCAATATCAATATCAAAATACTCACCGGTTCAACCAAAACCGCCGAGCGTAAAATCATACACGAAGCATTAGAAAATGGCAGTTTGCATATCTTAATTGGCACCCACGCTTTGTTGGAAGACAAAGTAAAGTTCAACAATTTAGGATTGGCCATTATTGATGAGCAGCATCGATTTGGCGTGGAGCAACGTTCCAAACTTTGGCAAAAAAATGACATTCCGCCCCATGTTTTGGTGATGACTGCTACGCCTATTCCGCGTACTTTGGCAATGAGTTTGTATGGTGATTTAGATATTTCTGTTATAGACGAATTGCCTCCGGGAAGAAAACCAATTCAGACAGTTCATCGTAATGACAGCAACCGTTTGAAAGTTTGGAAATTTATCAAAGATGAAATTGCGAAAGGGCGCCAAATCTACATTGTTTATCCATTAATTCAGGAAAGTGAAACCATGGATTACAAGGATTTGATGGATGGTTACGAAAGTATTTCCAGAGATTTTCCTTTACCGCAATACAGCATTTCTATCGTTCACGGCAAAATGAAACCTGTCGATAAAGACGCCGAAATGAAACGCTTCGCCGAAGGCAAAACCAATATTATGGTGGCGACGACAGTAATTGAAGTTGGGGTCAATATTCCAAACGCCAGCGTCATGATTATTGAAAGTGCCGAACGTTTTGGTTTATCTCAATTGCACCAATTGCGCGGCCGTGTGGGTCGTGGTGCCGAACAGAGTTATTGTATTTTAATGACTTCTTTTAAA
>JBDLVY010000011.1:0-3505 GCA_039804545.1 Bacteroidota bacterium
TTAACAATCTTAAAAATGAAATTCCATTAGATTACGATAGAATTCAAAATGGCTATAGAGAATTTATACTCTTACTGAGACAAGATGATATTGAAGTAACTGATTTGGTTATTGAAAAATCCAAATTTACTACAAGCGACCTAAGAGCTACTAGTATTCCAATTAAACAAACGCCTAATTATAAGCCGTATAATCCTAATACAAAGCACGGCAGAAGAAAAGCACGTGAACAAGCACAACGTAATTATGAAAATGGAAGTGAAGAATATCGTAACGAAATCGATAATATTAAAATAGTTGTTTGGTTAATTATAATTGTAATAGCTATATCCTTTTTCATAATAAAAGCTAAATTATCATAACACCCCGATAGCGCCGATTTACAATCCGTGTTTTTCTCAAAACACCCAAAACCCTCCAAAAACCAACTTTCCAGCATTTCCAAGCCCTCGCAGCCATCAAACGAGCTTCGGACTCCCTCAAACGAGCTTCGGACTTACGCGTACAAGCTTCGGACAATCATTTCTTTGGTTCGGACAATCAAAACCACTTGACGGACTTCATCCGACGAATTTCGGACAACCACTACCCCGCTTCGGAGCCTTAAAAATGGGATACTGAGCGGTAATTGTCTGATTTTTAGGATTTATTTAACTTTTTTGTAATATTAGTTGGCATCTTTATTGGTTGGCCCTAAAACATTATTAATCAATAAATCCATTTTTTATGAAAAAGCAGGAAGTAATTCGATTGTATAATTTTTCGGATGGCACACTAGTCACCAAAGGTTTAGAAAAAGCAGCTTTTATGCTGAGAGACCAAGCCCAGTTTGAAACTTATGGCATTACCACAGCACTCATTGAGGAACTAAGAGACAGCTTGAATGTCTTTGCTACCCGAATCACCGATGTGGAAGCCTTGGGCGATCAATCTCAAGTCACCCTCAACAAAGACTTAAAAGCTGAAGAAATCCGAACCGCCATTAGAGCCGTAATGGCAAGAACAGAATTAAAATTTGGCGTTAACAGCCCTAAATACAAAAAGTTTGGAACAGAAGAATTGGCCAGACAAACCGATGCTGAGTTACACATCACCGCCAAACGAGTGGTCAGAGTAGCCACCGAGTACTTAGATCTTCTTTCTGACACAGGTCTTATCCAAGCACAACTAGATGCCATTACCGCAATGGATGAGGAGTTCACCACCCTTTTAGTAGATTTAAAAATTGAAATCGGGAACCGTGACATTGAACAAGAAGACCGTGTAGAAGCCGGAAATGTAATTTATAACACATTGGTAAAGTACACCAACATAGGTCAGAACATTTGGGAAACCAATGATGTCGCCAAGTTTAATGATTATGTGTTATACAACACCATCAGCGGTGAAGAAGAAGAAAGCACTCCGGCTGCTTAATCAAGTAACAAATTCGTTAGTTAATTTAAAACCCCTTTCAATGAAAGGGGTTTTGTTTTTAGTATTCTAACTTATAGATAAACGATTCACTTGGTTTGAGTGTCACCTTAATCAAACCTACGCCATTGTTAATACTCAAAATCGCAGATTTACCATAGAGTTGGTCTTTTAATGGATAATCACCTCCTTTTAATTGCCATTTGGTAATGACATCGGCAGGAACTTTAAGCATAATGGTACTGGTGGTTACCCAAGAAAAATTGGTTACTATAATCAATTTTTCGGTATCGGAATAGCGCACATACGAATACAAACCCGGATCGTAATTGGCTGTTTCGTTGCGGTTAATGGTTTGTATCTCTTGGAACTTTCCGTTCATGGCATCACTGCGCAAGGTGAAGTTTAACAAACGACTGTAAAAATCTCGGAGTTCTTTTTCTTTTGGCGTCAACTTTCCGCCGTCAAACAAACCGCCGTTCATCCAACGTTGGTGATTGGGCACACCCACATAATCAAAAATACTGGTACGGGAACGTTTCCCAAAACCGCCCTCTTCATTACCTGCCTCGCCTACTTCTTGACCAAAGTATACCATTGTTGGTGAGGAACTAATCGTAGCCGAAACCACCATCAAAGGTTTTCCCTTTTCGGGCGTACCGGCAAACTCTGAACTGGCTAAGCGTTGCTCATCGTGATTGTCTAAAAAATGCAACATGTGGTGTTCAATATCGGCCATGCTTTCTTGTATTTCCGATAAAGGATCGGGCATTGCATTGCCTTGAATCACGGCTTTCAAGTGGTCATATGTTTCTACTTTGTCATACAAATAATCCATTTTACCCAACTTGATATAATTGCGGTATTCCTTCGGATTGTATACCTCTGCCATCAAAAAGGCATTGGGGTTGGTCTTTTTAATGGTTGAATTCATATAACTCCAAAATTCGACCGGCACCATTTCGGCCATGTCATATCTAAAACCATCTACGCCTTTTCCTAACCAATACAAAGCAATGTCTTTGAATTTTATCCAAGAACTCGGCACGTCTTGGTCTTTCCAAAACAAATAGTGGTCTTGAAAAGGTTTGTTTTCATAACCCGAAGGCAATTCAGGAAAATCTTTAGAACCATCAGGTCTTACACCATAATTTACTTTAATGGTTTCATACCAATCGTTAATATCTGGCTTGGCTTCGCGAGAACCATTACCGGTCCATTTTGCAGGAAACTCGGTAAACTTACCGTCATTTAATGGATTAGGTTCTCCATTCAAAGGTTTATAATCAGCTGAAGTAGGCACTTCAAAGGCTTTGCCCGGTATGTAATAGAAGTTGTTATCTCGGGCATATTCTACCGAAGTATCATCATCGGCACCAAAATCTTTAACCCCTTTCGGATTGGTCAAACCTTTATAATTGCGCGCAATATGGTTGGGAACGATATCGATTATAACCTTCAAGCCATTGGCATGAGACCTTTTAATCAAAGCTTCAAACTCTTGCAAACGCTTGGCAGGATCAACGGCCAAATCCGGATTAACATTGTAATAATCTTTCACCGCATAAGGCGAACCGGCACGACCTTTTACAACATCGGGATCATCATTAGAAATGCCGTATTTTGTGTAATCTCTAATCACATCATGATGTGGCACTCCGGTATACCAAATATGGGTGACGCCCAATTTCTTAATTTCCTGCAATGCTTTATCGGTAAAATCATTGAACTTCCCAACACCATTTTCCTCAATGGTTCCCCAAGGTTTGTTGGTGGTGTTTTTATTGCCAAACAATCGGGTAAATACCTGGTAAACAACCGCTTTTTTAGGTTGACCAACAACCTCAGTGTTTTTATTCATAAGGATATTCGGGTTTTTTTGGGCAAAAGTCATACTCCCGGTACAACTTAAAGCCAATACGATCAATAGTGTTCTTTTCATAGCTAACTAACTTGCCAATTAAGACCGCAAGTCATAGTCACAAATATAAAGAAATGATTGAAATATTAGTACTATAAATTATTCTTAATAAATAGTTGAGTTGCACCTATTTTCATAAATTTGTCCAAAATTGAAGCCTTTGAAAAAGTT
>JBDLVY010000012.1:0-10970 GCA_039804545.1 Bacteroidota bacterium
GAAAAAGTGCTGAAAATGACCGTTTAAAGCAGGTGAAAAACTTCCAACTTCTGATTATCTTTGCACAAAATTTTAGAGAAATGTCTAGACCTGTTAGAGTTCGTTTTGCCCCAAGTCCGACCGGACCATTGCACATTGGTGGTGTTAGAACAGCCTTATTTAATTATTTATTTGCCAAAAAACATAACGGTGTTTTCTATTTGCGAATTGAAGATACCGACCAAAATCGTTTCGTTCCCGGAGCGGAACAATACATCTTTGAAGCTTTAGATTGGTTAGGCATCGCGCCAAGCGAAACCGTTGGGAAGAATGAAAAATTCGGTCCGTACCGTCAAAGTGAAAGAAAACCATTGTACAAACAATATGCGGATCAATTGGTGAATTCGGGTTGGGCTTACTATGCTTTTGATACAGCGGAAGCTTTGGATGCGCATAGAAAACAGCATGAAGAACAAGGCAAAACATTTATTTACAATTGGCACAACCGTGAAAAATTAGATACTTCTTTGGTAATTTCAGCTGAAGAAACTGAAAAAAGAATTACCAACGGAGATGCTTATGTTATCCGATTTAAAACACCAGTGAATGAAACTTTGCATTTGCATGACCTGATTCGTGGAGATATTAATTTTGAAACGAAATTATTAGACGATAAAGTTTTATTCAAATCTGATGGCATGCCAACTTATCACTTGGCGAATATTGTCGATGACCATTTGATGGAAACTTCACATGTTATTCGTGGAGAAGAATGGTTGCCATCGATGCCTTTACACAGTTTGTTGTATAAAGCTTTTGGTTGGGACGCTCCAGAATTTGCGCATTTACCATTAATTCTAAAACCTATAGGCAACGGAAAATTATCCAAACGCGATGGGGATAAAATGGGATTTCCGGTATTTCCGTTAGAATGGAAAAGTGACGAAGGCGTTTCCTCGGGTTACCGAGAAAAAGGGTTTTTCCCGGAAGCGGTAGTTAACTTTTTAGCTTTATTGGGTTGGAATGACGGAACTGAACAAGAATTATTTTCTTTAGAAGAACTGGCTGAAAAATTTGATTTGAACCGAGTGCACAAAGCCGGAGCGAAATTTGATCCGGAGAAAAACAAATGGTTCAACCACCAATATTTGCAAAAACAAAGCAATGAAAGTTTGGCTCATGCCTTTACTCCTATTTTAACTGAAAAAGGGATTTCAATAGAAAACGATAAATTAGTTAGAATTGTTTCATTAATAAAAGAACGAGCGAACTTCGTGGCTGAGTTTTGGGATTTAGCCGATTATTTCTTTGTAGCACCAACGGCTTATGATGAAAAAGCGGCTAAGAATTGGAAAGAAGAAACGCCTAATTTAATGCAACAATTGATTTCAGTTTTGGAAAATGTGGGCGAATTTAGTTCGGCTAATATTGAAACCATTGTTAAAGATTGGATGACTAAAAACGATATCGGAATGGGGAAAGTGATGCAACCGTTTCGTTTGAGTTTGGTTGGCGCTTTAAAAGGTCCGCATCTTTTTGACATCGTCGAATTAATTGGCCAAGAAGAAACCATCAAGCGATTAGAGAAAGCGATTGCTGCATTATAAAAAAGAAAAGTCCCGATTAAATCGGGACTTTTTTATTAGAAGTAAAAAATAATATTTCCATTTACAACCGAAGCATTTCCTTTGAAATCACCTTCAATTTTTCCAAGCATATTATTGATGCCGTATTGGTATGTAACATTCAATCTAACGTTTCTAACGCCGGCCGTTATGCCAACCATAGGATAAACAGCCACATTACTGATATTAGTCAAGTCTTTCGCAATTAAAGTTGGATTCCCTTTGACAATATAGTTTTCATCGGTTTCCTCTATAGCCAACTTTCCGTTGACTTGTACCATCGGACCAAACTCAACACTCAAGTGGTTTTCTATAAACTTATAGCTCAACTGAAAAGTGATATTAGCACAAGACAATTTGTAGTTGGTTTCTCGTTCTGTAAAAGCCTGACTTAATGTGGCCACTTTGAAATTATATTCGCTAAACTGCAACCCATAAATCGCATCCCAATCATTAAAAGCATTGCCTCTCATTGAAAGGCCAACATTCCAACCATTTCCGGGTTTGGTTTCGAAGTCTGAAGTGTTTATATTGTATTGATTTAGTCCTAAAGTTATTCCTATCATATTGGAATCTCTGTAGCCATATTGTGCGGACCCAATTGTTGTGGCCAACAACATTAGGAGAATGATTTTTTTGTTCATGAAATGATGACCGTTAATTTGTAACAAACATACATATATTTTCGTACAATCACTTTACTAACTAAAATTTACAAAAATTATGGAATTAATCCTCATCCCAATTGTACTTGGTGTTATTCTTTTGTTCTCTTCTTTTTTTACGGTAAAGCAACAAACCGCTGTGGTTATTGAGCGTTTCGGAAAGTTTTTGAGCATTCGAAATTCAGGTTTGCAACTCAAAATTCCTGTCATTGACCGAATCGCCGGTCGTGTAAATTTAAGAATCCAACAATTAGATGTTATCATTGAAACACAAACTAAAGATAACGTGTTTATTAAAATGAAAGTTTCGGTTCAGTTTAAAGTAATTCAGGAACATGTTTATGAAGCCTTTTACAAATTAGAATATCCTCATGATCAAATTACAGCCTATGTTTTTGACGTGGTTCGTGCCGAAGTGCCAAAGTTAATCTTAGATGATGTATTCGTTCGTAAAGATGATATTGCTATCGCAGTAAAACGCGAATTAAATGAAGCTATGATGGCTTATGGTTATGATATCATCAATACTTTGGTAACCGATATCGATCCGGATATTCAAGTAAAAAATGCCATGAACCGAATCAATGCAGCCGAAAGAGAAAAAACAGCGGCTATGTTTGAATCGGATGCACAAAGAATTCGTATTGTGGCCAAAGCCAAAGCAGAAGCAGAAAGCAAAAAATTACAAGGTCAAGGTATTGCCGACCAACGTAGAGAAATTGCTAAAGGTTTGGTAGAAAGTGTTGATGTTTTAAACAAAGTGGGCATCAATTCGCAAGAAGCTTCCGCTTTGATTGTAATTACCCAACATTATGACACATTACAAGCTATTGGTGCAGATACCAATTCGAATTTAATTTTACTGCCGAATTCTCCGCAAGCTGCAAGTGATATGTTGAATAATATGGTAACCAGTTTTACCGCTTCAAGCATCATGGGTGAAAGTATGAAAAATCAGCCTAAAAGAGCTAAGAAATCAGGAAATCATACAGCTTTAGATTATAATCCGTCGGACACTTCTAATCCTGAGGAACCGACACCAACAAAGTAATCATAATAGAATACCATAAAAAAGAGGCTTAATCGCCTCTTTTTCTATTTATAAACCAATTGATAACATACGGAATCAGTATCTTTAATATCATGCCGAAAGTGCCTGAAAAAACCTTTTTATAAACCGAATAAAAACCTTCTAAAGGTTGAGACGGAATTATGCTTTCTTTGGTCTTATTAAAACTCAATTTCATTTTCTGATAATAGATTTCCTTTTCCAATTTCAGGATTTCTAAATCATGTTCGATTTCGGCGTAGGATGAATATTTTTTAGTTTCCATGATTAGTCGTTAAAAAATATTTCCGAGAATTTTTCTAAGATTGGTCCTTCGACTATTTTGTCTTTGACTAAAAATAAAAGCATGGCTAAAACCAAATAAATTCCGGCCACGGCCAAAAAACCTAACGGATAATTATCAAATATTTTCCCTAAAGCTAAAGCACCGGCTATTGAAACAAAAAGTAAAACAATCGTCAAGCAAAGGGCAATCAGCATAAACTTAACCATTAAAGTCGTTGACTTCATAGCGACTTTAAAACCCCAAAGTTTGTAGTAAGCGATGCTGCTTTCTACATAAGCTTTGGCATTTTGCTGAATGTCTTCTACATTTTCTTTGATTTCTTCAAAAGCCATTATTTCTGTAATTTGGCATTTTGTTTTTTAAGCTCGGCTAATTTCTCTTCTAAAAAAGATATCGCTTCTTCGGCTTTATAACTCGATTTCGAAAGTAGATTTTCTACCGTTTCTTTTAATTCGTCTTTTGAATGAGAAAATTTTTCTTTCGCTTCTTCCTCAAACGAACCAAACTTCGATTTAACATCATCTTTCAAATCATCAAAACTGTCTTTTATTTTTTCTCTCGTTTTTGAACCTTTATCGGGCGCAAATAAAACTCCGATTCCAACTCCAATTGCAGCACCAGCTAAAAGTGCCAAAATACTATCACTACTTTTACCAGACATAATTTTGTGTTTTTAATTTTATTAAAGTTACGAAATTTTTGCTTGAATGCTATTAAGATGCCGTTAAAGCAACTAAATTCATTTTAAAGCGATATAATAGCAGTTCTTTTATAGTAATATAATTTGACCTTCCGAAGTTTTAAAAATGGAATAAAATCAACTTATGACGGTCGGTTTTTATTGGTTTAAATTATATAATTTAAAATTGCAATAGCTTTTAACAATAATAGAAAAAGCCTGCTATAACACAGGCTTTTCATTTATAAAATCTATTTCGAAATTTATTCTTTACTTTCTACTTTGGCCCAAGTATCTCTTAAACCAACCGTTTTGTTAAAAACCAATTTTTCGTTAGAAGAATCTTTATCAACACAAAAATACCCTAAGCGTTGGAATTGGAATTGGTCTAAATTTTTAGCCGATTGCAAACTCGGCTCTACATAACCTGTAATTACTTCCAAAGAATTTGGGTTGATGAATTCTTTAAAGTCGATTTCTTTATTGCCATCCGGACTTTCATGTGAAAACAAACGGTCGTAAATACGCACTTCTGCTTCAATCGCATGATTAATAGAAACCCAGTGAATCGTTCCTTTTACTTTTCTTTGAGAAGCTTCGGTTCCACTTCCGCTGCGAGAATCGGTGTCGTAAGTACAGTGAATTTCTGTAATATTTCCCTCGGCATCTTTGACAACACTTTCCCCTTTAATGATGTAAGCATTTTTCAAACGCACTTCAGTTCCTAAAGTTAAGCGGAAAAACTTCTTATTGGCTTCTTCCTGAAAATCTTCTCTTTCAATGTATAATTCTTTGGAAAAAGGTACTTTTCTGTAAGTCATTACTGCTTCTTCCGGATTGTTTTCGGCTTCTAACCATTCTTCTTGGTTTTCAGGATAATTGGTAATTACCAACTTCACCGGATTTAAAACCGCCATTACACGGTGTGTAGTTTTATTCAATTCTTCGCGAACGCAAAACTCTAAAAGTGAAACATCAATAAGGTTTGTACGCTTGGCAATTCCGATAGTTTTGGCAAAATTCCGAATCGCCATTGGCGGATAACCGCGACGACGCATTCCGGAAATCGTACTCATTCTTGGATCATCCCAACCAGTAACATGGTTTTCTTCTACTAATTGTAATAACTTACGTTTAGAAACTACCGTATGAGATAGATTTCTACGGGCAAATTCTCTTTGCTTCGGACGTACTTTCGTTTCATCATATACTTGGTCTAAAAACCAATCGTATAATTCACGGTGAGGCAAGAATTCAAGTGTACAAAACGAGTGTGAAATTTGTTCCAAATAATCACTTTCGCCATGAGCCCAATCATACATTGGATAAATACACCAATCATTTCCGGTACGGTGATGGTGTGAATGTAGAATGCGATACATAATTGGATCGCGCATCAACATATTGTTGTGTGACATATCTATTTTGGCTCGAAGAATATGCGTTCCATTAGGAAATTCGCCATTTTTCATGCGCTGCAATAGGTCTAAATTTTCTTCAACTGAACGATTTCTAAAAGGAGAATCGGTTCCAACTTGAGTTGGTGTTCCTTTTTGCTTGGCCATTTCTTCCGAAGATTGACTGTCAACATAGGCTTTTCCTTGCTTAATGAATTCTACAGCCCAATCATATAATTGTTGGAAATAATCCGAGGCATAACATTCTGTATCCCATTGATAACCCAGCCATTCAATGTCTTTTTTAATAGCGTCAACGTATTCCTGCTCTTCTTTGGCTGGATTGGTATCATCGAATCGCAAATTTACAGGCGACTGATAATCAATTCCTAAACCAAAATTTAAACAAATAGCACTGGCATGTCCAACGTGTAAATAACCGTTTGGTTCAGGCGGAAAACGAAAACGCAATTTGTTTTGAGGCAAACCGTTTTTCAAATCTTCTTCTATAATTTGTTCGAGGAAATTAAGGGACTTCTCTTCTGTTGACATTATTTTTGTAATTTTAGCAAAGATATTAAAAACGTTACGAGTTACAAGTTGCGGGTTGTAAGTTTGTTCAAAACCAAACAACTCGAAACCAAAAACTCGGAACTCGAAACTTAACAAATGGGAACTATTAAATTACAAAATATAAGAACCTTTTCCTTTCACGGTTGTTTGGAAGAAGAAGGCAGAATTGGTTCTGATTACCGAGTTGACTTAGAAATCAAGACCGATTTGAGAAAATCTTCGGTAACTGATGACTTGAAAGATACTGTTGATTATGTGCTTTTGAACAAAATTGTGGAAGAAGAGATGGCCATTCGCTCCAAATTATTGGAACATGTTGCTCACCGAATTGTAACAAGAATCTTCAAAGAAATTCCTTCAGTATCTCGAATTCTTTTGGCGGTTTCTAAGCTCAATCCACCTATTGGCGGTGATGTTGAAGCGGTTACTATTGAAATGGAGGAATACCGTAGCTAAGTACGATTTGCGAAGTTGGAAGTACAAAGGATTAAAAGAAAACTTTTTGCCTTTTGCCTTTTGCCTTTTAACTTTTTTAGTATATTTGCCGTCCAACTGGCATCGTGGCCGAGCGGCTAGGCACCGGTCTGCAAAACCGTATACTCCGGTTCGAATCCGGACGATGCCTCAAAAACCTTCAAGGAAACTTGGAGGTTTTTTAATTTATAAACGTAAAGATTACTTCTCACCTTCTAACTTTTCAAAAGCCGAATTCACTATTTTTTGTTCTTTAGGAAACCAAGCTTGAGACAGTAAAACCACACCGCAAATAATCAAAACTATACTGATAAATTTTTTGATTAAAAGGATGTTTTTTGGATTGAGTTTATTTCTTAATTGCTTCGCTAATAGTATTTTAAAAATATCTGTTACAAAATAACTGATGATTAGTGTAGAGAAAAAAGTAATCATTCTTGCGGGTTGTAATTCGAGTTGCGGTCCGATGGTAATTAGAATAGCTAACCAAAAACCCAACACACCGATATTGATAAAATTGAGAAAAAAACCTTTAATGAATAACGAAAAATAATTGGTTTTAGCCAATTCTTTAGGGTCAATCTCATCAATACTTTTTTTGGATTCTTTTTTATTTTTAACAAAGGAAATTATACCATAAGTCAGCATCACTAATCCGCCAAAAATAAACAATGCCGGATCATTTTTTATACTTTGAATCAAGCGATAACTACTAAAAAAAGCAATTAGGATAAAAATAACATCGGCTAAAACTACCCCTAAATCAAACACTATGGCTGCTCTGAATCCTTTGACTACACTGGTTTCGAGTAATACAAAAAAAACAGGGCCAATCATGAAACTTAGAAAGAAACCAAGCGGAATGGCTGATAAAATATCGTTAAGAGTAATCATGTTTTGAATTTTGACAATGCAAGTTAGAATTAAATTTTAACAATTTAAAACTATTTCTGTTTTGCTTCTTGTATACTTCCTCCTGCTATTATTTTTTGATTGATTTGTTTGGGTTTACCATAAATGGTGATATCACCACCGGCTCGAACTTTAGCTTCAACTAAATTAGTAGCAAAAATATCAGCTTCTCCTCCGGCATTGGCGGTAATAGTTGTTTGTTCGGTTTTTAGCTTTTCAGCTTCGTAAATTCCGCCTGAATTCACCAAAACCTCTTGATTTTCAGCCGTTCCTTCTAAAGTAATTTTAGACCCATTGGCTACACGAACATTTAATTTTTCTGTTTCTAAAATTAATTTTATTGTTGAACCTTCTTTAGCATTGATATCAAAACTAATTGCTTCCAACTTATCGCCGCAAGCAATTCTAGAACCTTCATTGGCTTCAACAGCGGTGAGATTTTGGAAATAAACCGTAACCGAAATATGGTCTCCACCTAATAATTTATCCAAAGGCATTCTGATTTTTAATTCCCCTTTTTTATTCACCAATTCTACCTCATTTCCTTCTTTTCCGTCGATAACAACTTTGTCTTCATTGCTTTTTATCAAGAAAACATCTATCTGGTCGAATGAAGTGACTTTGGTAAAATCATCTACTTTTTTTTCTACTTGCCCGAATGCTATCGAACTGAATACTAATAAACTAAAAGCTAAATTTTTCATACTATTCATTTCTTCTTATAAAATGGAAATCCAATTGTTTTTTTACTAAATCTGCATTTTTTACTTTGACATAAACTTCATCACCTAATTGTAATAATCCTTTGGAAACCTGACCTACTAAAGCGTATTGCTTTTCGTCGAAAACATAATAATCTTCTTTAATTTCTCTGATTCTAACCATGCCTTCACATTTATTTTCGATGATTTCAACATAAATTCCCCATTCGGTTACCCCTGAAATTACCCCTAAAAACTCTTGGTCTTTGTGATCTTGCATGTATTTTACTTGCATATATTTGACCGAATCTCTTTCGGCTTGAGCAGCCAAACCTTCCATATCACTGGAGTGTGCACATTTTTCTTCGTATTCTTCTTGGTTGACACTTTTACCGCCATCGAGATAAAATTGCAATAAACGATGTGCCATAACATCAGGATAACGTCGAATAGGAGAAGTAAAATGACTGTAAAAATCGAAAGCTAATCCATAATGTCCAATGTTTTCCGTAGAATATTTGGCTTTACTCATGCTTCGAATTGTTAAAGTATCAACTAAATTTTGTTCTTTTTTTCCATTAACTTCATTCAATAAACTATTCAATGATTCAGAAATATCCTGTTTGGATTTCATATTAATGGAATAACCAAATTTTGAAATCACCGTTTGAAGATTAATCAACTTGTCTTCATTAGGTTCGTCGTGAATACGATAGATAAAAGTTTTCTTTTGTTTTCCTATAAATTCTGCTACTTTTCGGTTAGCCAACAACATAAATTCTTCAATCAAATGATTGGCATCTTTAGATATTTTAAAGAAAACACCTATTGGTTCCGCTACTTCATTTAAGTTGAATTTAACTTCGACTTTATCAAAGGAAATCGCACCATCAGCCATTCTTTTTTTACGTAGAATTTTAGCTAAATCTTGCATTTTTAAAGTCGCTTCAACTATTGCTGCAGGCACTTTGTATTCTTTTCCGGTTAAGGATATTTCGGCCGGAATTACATCCGAACGTGTTTCAATTATTTGCTGAGCTTCTTCATAAGCAAAACGTTGGTCAGAATAAATCACCGTTCTTCCAAACCAAGAATCTAAAACTTCTGCTTTGTTATTCAATTGGAAAATAGCTGAAAACGTGTATTTTTCTTCATTTGGACGAAGCGAACAAGCAAAATTTGACAATACTTCGGGTAACATTGGTACAACCCTATCTACTAAATAAACAGAGGTTGCTCTTTTATAAGCTTCATCATCTAGTATTGTTCCTTCTTTTAAATAATGAGAAACATCGGCAATATGTACCCCAATTTCGAAATTACCATTATCTAAAACTTGAAAGGATAATGCATCATCAAAATCTTTAGCATCTTTAGGGTCAATGGTAAAGGTTAAAACCTTTCTCATATCGCGACGTTTTGCAATTTCTTCGGGAGTTATTGAAGTGTCTAATTTATTAGCAAAAGCATCTACTTCAATCGGAAAATCATAGGGTAAACCATATTCGGCTAAAATCGCATGAATTTCAGTATTGTGTTCTCCTGGTTTTCCTAAAACTTTCATTACAAAACCAAAAGGAGAATCTGCTTTTGCGGGCCAATCTTCTAATTTTACCAAAACTACATCGCCATGTTCGGCCTCACCTAATTTGTTTTTTGGAATGAAAATATCGGTATACATTTTGGCATTCGCAGTAGTTACAAAGCCAAAATTCTTTTGAATATCAACTACACCAACGAATTCTTCTTTATGTCTTTCTAAAATTTCTAAAACTTCTGCTTCCGGTTTTCTTGAACTTCTTCGATCATAAACATAAGCTTTTACGGTATCACCATCTAAGGCGTGGTTTAAATTTACAAACGGAACAAAAACATCGTGTTCCAGTTCTTCGCAAACAAAATATGCAGTTTTTCGGGAAGTCATATCAATAGTACCTTCGTAATATTTTTGACTGCTGGCTTTAACTAAATACTTTCCAGGTTCTGATTCTATAATCAGTTTTTGTGCAGCTAATATCTTTAAATCTTTGATAATTTCGTTTCTACTTTTAGTATCATCGAGTTCTAATATAGTAGCTATTTGTTTGTAGTTGAATGGTTTATTAGCATTCTTGGATAATATTTTAAAAATCTTCTCGGAAAATGTCTTAGTATTCTTTCCGAACTTTTTGGGTTTCTTACTCATTGTATCTCTTCTATTAATGCTGAAAATTACGAAATAAGTATCAAGATTAAAGTATTAAGTATTAAGATTTATAGAAAAAATAACTTTTGTACCTTTATAAAAACTCAAAAAAATGACTGAATTTGTAACTATTACCACTTTTAATTTTGTTCACGAAATCTCGATTTTAAAAACCATTTTAAACCGAGAAGGTATTGCGTATTTGTTTCAAAATGAAAACTTGGTTTCTATAGATCCACTAGCTAGTTTAGCTTATGGCGGCATCCAATTAAAAATTCATCCAAAGAATATTGAAACAGTTCAAACTATTTTAGATAACTTAAATAATAATTTAAAAATTGTTTAAAATATCAAAGTTGTCAACACTTATTAAAAACAACAAAAAGATTTTTAAAATTATTTAAAATTTATGATGGTTATTATAG
>JBDLVY010000013.1:0-2745 GCA_039804545.1 Bacteroidota bacterium
AACAAATACATTGACCAAGTGACTATGGGGGAACAAAAGTTTATCATTAATAAAGTAAAATTATTAAATCACCGCTGGATTATTGCCAACTATAGCAATGGTAAGCTTTGGGGTGAAGTGATGTTGAAATATTTTATCAATGATGACCAAACGGTATCGTTTGAAATTATGAATTCCTATTTATACCCGGAACAATTAAATTAGAAATTTAGGCATGAAAAAAGTTTCGCTCCTCTTAATAGTCTCAATCTTACTGTTATCTTGTAAGTTAACAGATCAAAATAACAGTGAAGATAATGGTGAAAATCTCCCATTAACCGCCAAGGATTCCTCTGTAGTCAATGATAAAGATGAACACGGTTGCTTGGCTACTGCTGGTTATATTTGGTCTAAAATGAATAAAGAATGTGTTAAAGGTTATACCGGAATTCAACTCAATCCAGCTGAAAAGCCTGAAAATGAAGACGAGACTTTGAGTGCATTTGTACTTTTTAGCGAAGATCTAAATCAAGCTGAAGTGTTTTTGCCTAATGTAACCAATTCCATTGTATTGACTCGTTTGGCAGAAGGAAAACCATGGGTTTTTGAAGATTGGGAACTCATACCTTTAAATGGTTATGTGTTGAAAAAAGAAGCCGTTATCAAATTTTCAGGTGATGGCCAAATGGGCAAAAAAATCACCGGAAGTGATACCCAAGAATAACGATAAAGTCCTTAGCAATAAGGACTTTTTTTATTGGGACAACCATTGTTTGAAATCAAAAAAATTCTGTGGCGCTACGCCATGGCCAACCATGTATTCTCTAAAAACTATATCAATGCCCAATACTTGCAATAATGGGATAGATTTTCGCGCCCATTCAACCGGTATAACTTGGTCAACCGTTCCGTGTGAAGCAAATATTTTTAGTTTACTGAAATCATTTTCGGTATAGTCATCCACTGCAATTTCCGGATTAAAATAACCGCTCATGGCTACTATACGCTGTACTTTTTCAGGATAAGATAAAGCTACGGCATAACTCAAAATACAACCTTGGCTAAAGCCGATAAGGGTTACGTTCTCAGCATCAATCGGATACTCGGCAATTAGTTCATCTATAAAATTAGCGATAATATCTCTGGATGCTCTGGCTTGACCGATGTCGGAAAACTTATTTTCATCAGCATCAAAATTAATCGCATACCAGGCGTAACTTCCATACATCATATCGAAAGGCGCACGCGCAGCAATTACATAATACTCTTCGGGCAATTCGTTTGCAAAAGAAAACAAATCTTCTTCATTACTGCCATAACCATGAAGCAGAAGGAGTAAGGGATATTTAGCTTCGCTCTGTTCGGCGTTGCCTCGAGTGTCTTTCTTGTCTTTTGGTTCTCTAACCAAATGATGCAGTGATAAACTCATTATATATTTTTAAATACTTTTTGAAAAAGACTTCCCAAAATAGGAAGATTGGTGGTTTTGCCCATAGCCGCAGAAAAAATTCCATACATCGCCAAAACCGAAATAAAAACCCACATTGAAGCTGCAATCATAAAGTTTTCAAAGTGACTTATTGACACACCTAAAAGGATAAAAGTTAGGGTCAATCCCAAACCTTGGCGAATGTGAAAAGACGCATAAGTATTTTTATTTTCGCTATTCATCGACATTGCAATTAGCGGTCCGAAAAGCAAAATATAACTGATGATGGCAATGGTTTTGCCTTCTTTTAGGGTTTGATTATCCATGGTTTACAACTAATTTTCCTTGATTGTAAATCCCCAAAGCTTGGCCTTTCATGGCTTGTCCGAGGAAAGCGGAGTTTTTAGATTTTGAGGCTATATTTTCTTTGCCAAATGTCCAATCGGTATCAATTTGGAACAAAGTAATGTTGGCTTTATTATTTTCTTTAATTTCTTGACTTTCAATATTTAAAATTGTTTTACCGAAAGTCAATTTTTCAATTATTTTCTCTAAAGATAATACTGTCAACAAAGCACCAAAAGCACTTTCTAAACCAATCGTTCCGTTTTTGGCCAAATCAAATTCCATCTTTTTATGCTCGATATCCATCGGATTATGGTCAGAAGTGATGCAGTCAATCGTGTTGTCTAAAACACCGGAAATTAAGGCTTGTCTGTCGGCTTCAGTTCGCAATGGTGGTGTTACTTTGTAACGCGTATCAAAACCATCCAGTTGTTCATCGGTTAGGACCAAATGATGCACGGTTACGCTACAGGTTACGTTCAAGCCTTTAGCTTTAGCTGCTTTGATTAAGGCTACCGATTGGGCAGTAGAAATCGTTGGAATGTGTAATTTTCCGCCGGTATATTCGAGTAAAAATAAGTTTCTGGCAATGATCAATTCTTCGGCTAAGTTGGGAATTCCTTTTAAACCTAATCGGGTAGAAACTATACCTTCATTGGCAACACCATTGCCTTTAATATTATCATCTTGGGCAAAAGCAATCACTAAACCATCAAAATCTTGTACATATTGTAATCCAATTTTTAAAAGATTCGCATTCGACAAACTTTTTCCATAATCACCAAAAGCGACAGCTCCGGCGTTTTTCATATCGAAGAGTTCGGCCAAATCTTTGCCTTCACTGTTTTTAGTTAAAGCACCGATTGGGAACAACGCCGTAGCAGAATTTCCTGCTTTTTGCTTGACAAAATGAACCTGTGATTGGTTATCAATAATTGGATTGGAATTGGGTTGCAAAGCAATTCCGGTAAAGCCACTTTTGGCGGCAACCT
>JBDLVY010000014.1:0-5853 GCA_039804545.1 Bacteroidota bacterium
CCGATCTGAAAACAGACAATTGAGAGTAACGATTTCCTCAAAAGTAGTTAACGATGATTTGATTCTGACTTTCAAGGATAATGGAATTGGCATTGACTTGGTTAGAAATAAAGATAAAATATTTGGTTTATACCAAAGATTCCACAATCATCCTGACAGTAAAGGATTAGGACTTTATTTAGTAAAATCGCAAGTTGAAGCAATGGGTGGAAACATAAACGTAACAAGTGCTGTGGATAAAGGAACCACTTTTACGATTATATTTAAAAACAATTAACAAATAAAATGAATGCTTGAGAAAATACTCTGTGTAGATGATGATGCCATAACTTTAATGCTTTGCAAAAAAGTAATTGAAAGGATTTCCTTTGCCCAAGAAGTAGTAACGGCAAAAAACGGAGAAGAAGCAATTGTCTATTTCGATGAGTTGGCACAACAGCATCAAAGCCAAGGCACGGCTTTCTATCCAAAATTAACCTTTTTAGATTTGAACATGCCTATAATGAATGGTTGGGAGTTTTTAGACAGTTATCTTAAAAAAGGCTATTGTGAGGTTTTCCCAGAAGCTGAATTCATTGTATTGTCGTCTACTATAGATCCGCAAGATGTTGAAAAAACAAAGGTTTACCCTATGGTAATTGACTTTCTATCCAAACCCATCACAAAAGAAATGCTAGAAGAATTAAAACTTAAAATTTAACCCATATCATAAAAACAAAAAAAGCACTCAAATGAGTGCTTTTTTTTTGTATGGTGTTAAAGTTAGAATTATAACTTAGTAACGTGCTTGGTTAATTTTGACTTTAAATTAGCTGCTTTGTTGTCATGAATGATATTCTTTTTAGCTAATTTGTCAATCATAGAAATAACAGCAGATAACTTAGCAGAAGCTTCTGATTTATCTGTAGCCAATCTTAACGCTTTGATAGCATTACGAGTCGTTTTGTGTTGGTATCTGTTCAACACTCTTTTCTTTTCGTTACTTCTGATTCTCTTTAAAGCTGACTTGTGATTTGCCATTTTTTCTTTTCTTTTATTTAAATTGTAGCCCGTAGGGGAATCGAACCCCTCTTACCAGGATGAAAACCTGGCGTCCTAACCGATAGACGAACGGGCCATCTTTCTTATTGCGGTTGCAAAGATACAACTGTTTTTTATTCTCGCAAGTGGGAAGATAATTTTTTTTCTATTTTTTTTAATAAGCTTTTGCAAATAGCACTCTACCAACAGATTTGCCACCTGAAAAAACACACTTTCCTTCCTCTGCTACCCTATTTAAAGGAATACAACGGATAGTAGCCTTGGTCAAATCCTTGATTTTTTCTTCCGTTTCCGGAGTTCCATCCCAATGAGCTGAGATAAAACCGGTTTTGTTTTCCAAAACTTCTTTGAATTCTTCAAAAGAATTGACTTCAGTGATGTGAGTATTTCTATACTCCAAAGCACGATCGAAAAGATCTTTCTGTATTTGCTCTAATAAATCAGAGATATAATTTACAGCACCGTCTTTGGCAATGACTTCTTTGGTCAAAGTATCGCGACGAGCCACTTCAAAAGTACCATTCTCTAAATCTTTTGGTCCGATAGCTATTCTAACCGGCACCCCTTTTAACTCCCATTCGGCAAATTTGAAGCCTGGTTTTTGCGTGGTTCTGTTGTCAAATTTAATTGTTATTCCTAACTTTCTAAATTGTGCTGCCAAATCATTTGCCACTTCTGAAATAGCAGCAAACTCTTCATCAGTCCTAAAAATTGGCACAATTACAACTTGTATAGGCGCTAAGTTCGGCGGGAGAACTAAACCATTATCATCAGAATGCGTCATCACCAATGCTCCCATCAAACGGGTTGAAACACCCCACGAAGTTCCCCAAACATATTCTTGTTTACCCTCTTGGTTGGCAAATTTAACTTCAAAAGCTTTGGCAAAATTTTGACCCAAGAAATGAGATGTTCCGGCTTGCAATGCTTTTCCATCTTGCATTAGCGCTTCAATACAATACGTTTCTTCTGCACCGGCAAATCGCTCTGTTTCTGTTTTCAAACCTTTGATTACCGGTATTGCCATGAAATTCTCAGCAAAATCTGCATACACATGCATCATTTTTTCAGATTCTTCGATGGCTTCTGATTTGGTAGCATGAGCTGTATGTCCTTCTTGCCATAAAAACTCAGCGGTTCTTAAAAATAATCGGGTTCGCATTTCCCAACGAACAACATTTGCCCATTGGTTGATTAATAGCGGTAAATCTCTGTAGGATTGCACCCAGTTTTTATACGTTGACCAAATAATAGCCTCACTGGTTGGGCGAACGATTAATTCTTCTTCCAATTTTGCATTAGGGTCAACCATTAATTTTCCCGGACGAGATTCGTCATTTTTAAGACGGTAATGAGTAACGATGGCACATTCTTTGGCAAAACCTTCTGCATTTTTCTCTTCTGCTTCAAACATACTTTTGGGCACAAAAAGAGGAAAATAGGCATTACTATGACCGGTTTCCTTAAACATTCGGTCTAATTCCGCTTGCATTTTTTCCCAAATTGCATAGCCGTAAGGTTTGATCACCATACAGCCTCTAACCCCTGAATTTTCGGCTAAATCCGCCTTGACTACGAGTTCGTTATACCATTTGGAATAGTCTTCTGCTCTCTTTGTTAAGTTCTTACTCATAATGAATAGTTTGGCATAAAAATTGTTTAACTTTTTTTAACTAAATAGTTCGACAAAACTAACTATTTTTGTATTGTCCAACAATAAAAATGCTATAGATATGAAAACTTATTATTTATTCAGTAGAAGATTGTCCTTATTTTCCGTTTTAGGAATTATGGCAATTTCAATAACTTCTTGCGGTTCTTATCAAAACAGTTCCTATTATGACTCTGATGGAGTATACGGAAGCTCAGAAAGCAAGAAAAAAGAAGTAACAGATAATGACAATTCACAAAGCAATAAATACCAAGAATATTTCAGTGATTTAAACAAGGATGCTGAAACATTCACCAATGTTGAAACTTACAGTACAGTAACTAACGATTCTACAGACACCAATAGTAAAAACTACAATGAAAATAATGCCGGTTGGGGAAGTAACGCTCAATCTGTAACGGTTAATGTTTATGATAATAACTGGGGTTGGGGTTATTGGAACAACTATTGGTATGGTAATTATTGGGGCTGGAGCAGTTGGGGTCCATCATGGGGCTGGGGCTGGAATAATTGGTATGGTCCAGGTTGGAATGTTGGCTGGGGTGGTTGGAACAGCCCTTGGTATGGTGGATATTATGGCGGATATTATGGTGGCTATTATGGCTACAATAACTGGTATGGAGGCTATTACAACAATTATTACCATCATTATAATGGCGGAAGAAGAGGTTCTACCTATGGTTATTATGCCGCGAATAGAACAAATAGTTCTAGATACGGTACAAGAAATTCTTCAAACTATGGAGGCAGAAACAATAATGTAATATCACCTAGAAACTCTGGGTTTAATCCAACCAGAAACAATTCTAATTACAATCCGGGAAGAAGTAATTCAACCAGTCCGAGAAACTACAACACTAACACTCCAAGAACAAATACCAATACTTCACAACCACGTAACAATGTAAGAACTGAGTCTGCGCCTACCCGTTCTTACACTCCAAGCACCAATTATGGCGGAGGTAGATCATCATCTGGTGGGGGAAGTTATGGCGGAGGAAGATCATCATCTGGAGGAAGAAGATAAAATATCCTTTAATATTTACCTATGCTTTACTAAACTATTGCATAGGTTTTTTTTGAATAAAAATTAAAAAAACTACTATGAAAAAGTATCTACTATTATTTTGCATTGGGATGTTATTTCCCAATATGCACGCACAAGAAACTACTCCGGACGATGTAATTCGTTTAGCAACTGACAACATTACTGGAACAGCTCGATTCAGAGGAATGAGCGGCGCTTTTGGTGCAGTAGGAGGCGATTTATCTGCCTTAAGTGTTAACCCTGCTGGTACTGTCTTTTTTAATAACAATTATGCAACAGTAACTGGATCTGTGTATAATGCCAAAAACAAATCTCGTTATTTTGGCACTTCAACAAATGACACCGATAGTACATTAGACCTCAACCAAATCGGAGCAGTTTTTATTTTTAAAGATGGTGCCGACAGTAAAAATAATTGGAAAAAATTAGCCGTAGGTTTAAATTATGAAAACGCTAATAATTTCAACAATAGCGTGTTCTCTGCTGGAGTTAATCCTTATAATTCCATTGGAAATTATTTTGTAAATATTGCACAGGGAATTCCAACCAATATCCTGACAGACTACAATTATTACGATTTGAATTTTTATGAACAGCAAGCCTACTTAGGTTATGACACTTATATTTTTGAACCCACTACCGCTACTCCAAATAATAATTCATATTATACAAATATCCCAACCGGCGGTAATTATTACCAAGAAAACCAAGTATTAACTACCGGTTACAATGGGAAACTTACCGGGAATTTTGCAGCAGCTTACAAAAACATTATCTTTTTAGGAGCCAATTTGAATTTTCATTTTGTAAACATTGAAAAATTATCCTCAGTTTACGAAAGCAATGACAATCCGCTATATGATACCGGTTCTACCATTTCAGAAATTTTATTTGAAAATAGGCTTTGGACAACCGGATCTGGATTCTCATTTAACTTAGGTGCCATCGTAAAACCAATTGAAAGCATCAGAATAGGATTGGCTTACGAATCACCAACCTGGTTCAGATTAACAGACGAATTACAACAAGGTGTTAGCACGCGCAGCCTTAACAATCAGGACGGAAATGAATTCCCTTTTTCATATCATGACCCTATTACTTATTTGCCATATACCATTCAAACACCTGGAAAATGGACCGGAAGTTTGGCTTATATTTTCGGTAAAAGAGGATTGCTAAGTGTTGATGTTTCTACAAAAGATTACAGTAATACCCGTATAAAACCTAAAAACGATTACTCATCTATAAATACTTTTATGAGCAATGCATTAGACAACGCATTGGAAGTTCGAGTTGGTGGAGAGTTTAAAATCAAGCAAGTAAGTTTAAGAGCTGGTTATCGATTTGAAGAAAGCCCATACAAAGTAGACCAAACACTTGGAGACTTAACCGGATATACCGGAGGAATTGGTTATAATTTTGGTGAAAGCCGTTTGGATTTGGCGTATTCGTATGACCATAGAAACAGCAACCAAGCTTTAATATCATCGGGGATGACTGATCCGGCGAGAATTAGCCGTTATAATAACAATGTTACCCTAAGTTATTCTATCAATTTCTGATTTTTAAAATAAAGTTCCTAAACCATCTCGTTTGAGATGGTTTTTTTATTTCCAAAAGTCAACAAACAAATTAGAAATAAAAGCGTAATTTTGCACGCTTTCCCTATAACCGGAATTAAATCTATGAGAACTAAGTCTTTAAAGAAAAACAAAATCAATGTCATTACCCTTGGCTGTTCTAAAAACACTTACGACAGTGAGGTTTTAATGGGACAATTAAAAGCCAGTGGCAAAGATGTAGTACATGAACAAGAAGGAAATATCGTGGTGATTAACACTTGTGGTTTTATTGATAATGCCAAAGCAGAATCGGTAAATACCATATTGGAATATGCCGATAAAAAAGAAAGAGGTTTGGTAGACAAAGTTTTTGTGACCGGTTGTCTTTCCGAAAGATACCGTCCCGATTTAGAGAAAGAAATTCCTAATGTCGACCAATATTTTGGCACCACTGAATTGCCGCTATTGCTAAAAGCCTTAGGTGCCGATTACAAACACGAATTATTAGGAGAAAGACTAACAACTACACC
>JBDLVY010000015.1:0-2942 GCA_039804545.1 Bacteroidota bacterium
GTTCCCAAGCCAATTCAGAAACATGCAATAAAACTTCGTTGCCTGGTGCTTCGGTATATTCAACCACTGCACCAAAATCTAACATTTTGATTACTTTTACTTCATAGTCATTTCCAACAACTGGTTTGAAAATAATCGAGTCGATTTTTGCTAAAACTTGTGCAATTCCGTCTGGACTTGTTCCCAAAATTTCCACAATTCCCATTTCGTTCTCTTCGTTGATAACGATGGTACAACCTGTAGCTTTTTGCAATTCTTGAATTACTTTTCCACCAGGTCCAATCAAGGCACCAATGAAGTTTCCAGGAATGGTTCTCATGATGATTTTTGGAGCATGTTTTTTAACATCTGCTCTTGGGGTAGCAATAGTTTCGGTAAGTTTACCTAAAATGTGCATTCTTCCATCACGTGCCTGACCTAATGCTTGTTCCATAATGTCATAACGTAATCCTTCGATTTTGATATCCATTTGGCAAGCAGTAATTCCGTCTTTTGTGCCCGTTACTTTAAAATCCATATCGCCTAAGTGATCTTCATCACCCAAAATATCAGAAAGCACGGCAAATTTTTCACCATCAGTGATTAATCCCATAGCAATTCCAGAAACTGGTTTTATCATTTGCACTCCAGCATCCATCAATGCCATTGTACCAGCACAAACAGTGGCCATAGAAGAAGAACCATTAGATTCTAATACTTCTGAAACCACACGAATGGTATAAGGACAATCGCCAGGAATCATGTTTTTCAAAGCACGTTGTGCCAAGTTTCCGTGACCAACTTCTCTTCTTGAAGTTCCTCTTAAAGGTTTGGCTTCACCAGTTGAGAATGGTGGGAAATTGTAGTGTAAATAGAATTTTTCTTCTCCTTGTTCAGATGGAGAGTCAATTTGGTTGGCTTCTCTTGAAGTTCCCAAAGTTACCGTAGCCAAAGCTTGAGTTTCTCCTCGAGTAAATAAAGACGAACCGTGTACAGAAGGCAAATAATCGATTTCACACCAGATGGGTCTGATTTCAGTTGTTTTTCTTCCGTCTAAACGAATACCTTTTTCAAGGATTACGTTACGAACCGCTTCTTTATTGGTTTTGTAGAAATATTTTCCAACCAATCCGGCTAAATCCGCGTTTTCAGCATATTCTTCTTCGGTAAATAAAGCTTTACACTCTTCTTTTACTGCAGCAAATTTTTCGCTTCTTTCGCTTTTTCCTGAAGCTTCTTGAGCAATGGCGTAACATTTGTCATAACCGGCTGCTTTTACTTTTTTGTAAACTTCTTCATCTTCCACTTCTCCTTCGTAAGTACGGATTTCTTTTTTACCAAAAGCTTCCTGTAATCTTAACTGAGCGTGAATTTGAACTTTGATAGCTTCGTGTGCAAATTTGATGGCTTCTACCATTTCAGCTTCTGAAATCTCTTTCATTTCGCCTTCTACCATTGCCACCGAATCTAATGAAGCGCCAATCATCATGTCAATGTCTGATAACTCTAATTGTGCTTTGCTTGGGTTGATGATGAATTTTCCGTCTACACGTGCTACACGTACTTCAGAAATTAAATTGTAAAAAGGAATGTCCGATACTGCTAAAGCAGCTGAAGCAGCTAATCCGGCTAATGCATCTGGCATTACGTTTTCGTCATGCGACATTAACTGAATCATCACCTGCGTTTCAGCGTGGTAATCATCTGGGAATAACGGACGTAAAACACGGTCCACTAAACGCATGGTTAAAACTTCACTGTCGCTTGGGCGAGCTTCTCTTTTGAAAAAACCACCTGGAAAACGTCCTGCGGCGGCAAATTTTTCACGGTAATCTACCGTCAAAGGTAAAAAGTCAACATTTGGATTGGCTGTTCTGGCTGATACGGCTGTAGCTAAAAGCATACAGTCTCCTAATCTAACAACAACAGAACCATCTGCTTGTTTGGCTAATTTACCGGTTTCGATTGTGATGGTTCTTCCATCCCCTAAATCGATTGTTTCTTGGGTTACTTTTGGAATCATAAAATTTAATTCGTTTAAACTATTAGGTTAGTTGTGTTGTAGTTGTTGTAGTAGTTGTTTGTAACCCAATGAAAAACCGAAACTTTTCTTTTTATTTATAAAACAAAAAGAGGCGCGCAAGCACCTCTTTAGATATGTATTATTTTCTAATACCTAATTCTTTGATGATCTCACGATATCTGTTGATATCTTTTTTCTTTAAATAGTCAAGAAGACTTCTTCTTTTACCTACTAAAAGTACTAACGAGCGCTCTGTGTTGTAATCGTGACGATTTTTTTTCAAGTGCTCTGTTAAGTGAGAGATTCTGAATGTGAACAATGCGATTTGCCCTTCAGCAGAACCGGTGTTTTCAGCTTTTCCTCCGTGTTTAGCGAAGATTTCAGCTTTTGTTTCTTTACTTAAATACATTCCAATATTTGTTTAAATGATTATTATGTATGAATTAAGACTTTCTCAATTCGTGTGCAAAGGTAAAAATAATTACGACCCGAGCAAAATAAATCCAATTTATTTTGTGAATTGGCGAAGCAATTACGAATTATAAATTACTAATTATTTTCAAAAAAGTTTGGCAACTTCCTCATTAACAAACTCTAAAAATCTTTCATCCGCTTCGCTAAAAGGATCAATCACATGACTATCAATATCAATTTGACCAATATTAATACCCTCCACAAATAGCGGTACCACAATTTCCGATTTCACCGTAAAACTGCAAGCAATGTAGTTGTCTTGTGCAGACACATCAGGAACCACAAAGTTGGCGTTGGATTCGGCGACTTGTCCGCAAATGCCTTTTCCAAATGGTATTACAGTGTGGTCTGTTTCGGCGCCAACATAAGGTCCGAGGTGTAATGTTCTGTTTTCATGATTGGCAAAATAAAAACCAACCCAATTGTAATAAGAAACATTATCGGATAAGAATTGACAAAGGTTTTT
>JBDLVY010000016.1:0-9938 GCA_039804545.1 Bacteroidota bacterium
TAGCACAATTTACTGTAGAATTAGCAGGAAGTTGGACCACCGCTTATTTCATCGGTGGTGGATTGGGTTTGATGTTGTTAGTCCTCAGAATTAGTGTGGCTGAAAGTGGCATGTACCAATCGATCAAAGAAAACACTGCTGTTAAAAAGGGCCATTTTTTAGCCTTTTTCACCAATAAAATTCTTTTTGTCAAATATTTGAAATGCATCCTAATAGGGGTTCCGATTTGGTATTGCATCGGAATTTTGGTTTTCATGGCCAATCAATTCGCTCCCGAAATGGGCATCACTTCCATAGATCCAGGAAAAGCGATTATGTGGGCATATATCACAACGTCGGTTGGTGATTTCTCCAGTGGTTTTATTTCCCATGCTTTGCATTCGCGCAAAAAAACCATTCTTTATATGTTGTTGTTTACTTTGGCCGGTGTGGCTTTGCTCCTTTTCAGCGGCCATAAAACCGAAAATATGTATTATTTTTATTGTGGTTGGATTGGATTAGGTTGCGGTTTTTGGGCGATGTTTATCACAGTTGCTGCAGAACAATTTGGTACCAATTTGAGAAGTACGGCCACGACCAGTGTACCTAATATGGTTCGCGGTACGGTTCCCATTATGTTAATTGGTTATGATTATTTAAAACAAACCAATTCGGTGATTATCTCCGCTGCAATAATAGGCTTGATTGCTTTTGCATTAGGCATTTATGCTATATTAACCATCAGCGAAACGCATGATAAACATATGGATTTTGTAGAGTAATTTTGAGTCCATTCAACCTAAATAAATATGAAGCATATTCATTATATCGTCTTTTTATTGTTTATTTCTTCGCAGGGCAATGCACAATCTGAAGAAAGCGGAAATAAATTAATTGGCACAACTGTTTTAACAGCCAGTGAAAAAAACATGGAATCAAGATGGTTACACGGACTATTTTTAGAAAAATTACAAAAATCAGAATGTTTAAACTCTGGTTCTGAAAAAACAGTGCCAACAAAAATTAATTTTATTGAAATCAAAAACGATACTACTATGGTGATTGATATTACTATTAATGCCAATTGCTGTGCAGATTTTTTAGGGGAAATCGAAGTTACTAAAGACAACGTTTTAAACTTAATCTCTCACAGTTATGGCGGGTATTGTTCTTGCGGATGTTGCTTTGGCTTAACTTATCAATTGTTTTTAGCTCGAGAAGAAGATTATGATTTCAACAAAATTAAATCGGTAATGATTAACGGCATCAAAGAAACTGAAACTCCAATTGAATGGGTAAAAAAGTAATCCGAAATAATACCATTTAACAACAATTTTAGAATCTAAAATTCTGTATTCTAAATACAACCTTTGTATCTTTGCCTCTCGAAAATTGCAATTATGGAATCAGTACTCGAAAGCAACCAACCAATCGGTAAGCCTAAATGGCTTAAAGTCAAATTGCCTATCGGTCAAAAATACACCGAACTTCGCGGTTTAGTCGACAAATACAAACTGAACACTATCTGTACTTCGGGCAGTTGCCCTAATATGGGCGAATGTTGGGGCGAAGGAACCGCTACCTTCATGATTTTGGGAAATATCTGTACACGTTCGTGTGGTTTTTGTGGCGTAAAAACCGGCAGACCGGAAACTGTAGATTGGGATGAACCCGAGAAAGTTGCTCGTTCTATTAAAATCATGAAAATCAAGCATGCCGTTATCACTAGTGTTGATCGTGACGATTTGAAAGATATGGGCTCTATTATTTGGTTTGAAACCGTACAAGCCATCCGCAGAATGAATCCGGAAACGACTTTAGAAACCCTAATTCCCGATTTTCAAGGCGTAGAAAGAATCATTGATCGTATTGTTGAAGCCAATCCTGAAGTCGTTTCCCATAACGTAGAAACCGTTCGCCGATTGACCCGTGAGGTTCGAATTCAGGCTAAATATGACCGAAGTTTGGCCGTATTGAAATACTTAAAACAACAGGGAATCCGCAGAACCAAATCGGGCATCATGCTCGGCCTAGGTGAAACCGAAGAAGAAGTCATTCAAACCATGCGTGATTTAAGAGATAATGAGGTCGACATTGTCACTATCGGACAATACCTGCAACCCAGCAAAAAACACTTACCGGTAAAAGAATTCATCACACCGGAACAGTTTGAGAAATATGAAAAAATCGGCAAAGAAATGGGGTTCCGTCATGTGGAAAGCGGCGCTTTAGTGCGCTCTTCTTACCATGCAGAAAAACATATTTTATAATTTCCCATGGAACTTACTCACCAAGAATCAGCTATAAAAGCAACCTATTTTAGTCTCATCGGCAATGCCGGATTGGCTTTGATAAAAGGTTTAGCGGGTATTTTTGGTAATTCTTATGCATTGATTGCAGATGCTATCGAATCGACTACCGATATTTTTTCTTCGTTTCTGGTTTTGTTTGGCTTAAAGTATTCCAACAAACCTGCAGATGACAATCATCCCTATGGTCATGGTCGTGCAGAACCTTTGATTACTTTTATAGTCGTTGGTTTTCTAATCACTTCCGCCACTATAATTGCTTATGAAAGTGTAATAAACATTAATACTCCACATCAAGCACCAAAATCTTGGACCTTAATTATTTTAGCCATCATCATTATTTGGAAAGAATTCTCCTTTAGAAAAGTGATGAAGAAAGGCATTGAAACCAATAGCTCGTCGTTAAAAGCAGATGCTTGGCACCATCGAAGTGATGCGATAACCTCAATAGCTGCATTTATTGGGATTTCTATTGCAATAGTTTGTGGCAAAGGGTATGAATCGGCAGATGATTGGGCCGCACTTTTTGCTTCGGGCTTTATATTATACAACAGTTATTTGATATTCAGACCGGCTTTGGGGGAAATTATGGACGAACATCTATATGATGATTTAATTCTGGATATCAGACAAGTTTCTCACAAGGTAGAAGGTGTAATTGATACCGAAAAATGCTTTATCAGAAAGGCAGGTATGAAATACCACGTTGACCTTCATGCAACTGTTGAAGCCAATATTACTGTAAAAGAAGGACACGATATTGCCCATTTACTTAAAGATACTTTACGAAAAGAAATCCCTCAATTGGGACATGTTTTGATCCATATTGAACCCAATGAATAACAAAACTAAGATTGCCATCAACGGTTTCGGAAGAATCGGTAGAAATTTATTCCGATTGCTTATAAACCATCCCTTAATTGAAGTGGTGGCCATCAATGATATTGCTGACAATCGTACGATGGCACATTTAATCAAATACGATAGCATACACGGCGTATTGCCTTATGAAGTTTCATTTGATGACCATTCCATCATTGTAAACGGAAAACACTATTCCTTTTTTCACGAAAAAGAAATCAGTAAACTCCATTGGAACGCTATTGATTTTGTTGTAGAAAGTACGGGCAAATACAAAACCTTTGAAGAAATCAACCAACATATTTTGGTTGGAGCTAAAAGAGTAATCCTTTCCGCCCCAAGTGAAGTGCCTGAAATTAAAACCGTAGTTTTAGGTGTAAACGAAAATATTTTAGACGGAACAGAATTAATCGTTTCCAATGCCAGTTGCACTACCAACAATGCAGCACCCATGATAAAAGTCATCAACGAATTGTGTGGCATTGAACAAGCATACATTACCACGGTTCACTCCTACACTTCTGACCAAAGTTTACATGACCAACCACACAAAGATTTGCGTCGTGCCCGTGGCGCTAGTCAATCGATTGTGCCTACCACAACCGGTGCTGCGAAAGCTTTAACTAAAATTTTTCCTGAAATGGAAGGCAAAATTGGCGGCAGTGGTATTCGCGTTCCCGTGCCCGATGGTTCACTTACAGACATTACTTGTTATGTTAAGAAACAAGTAACTATTGAACAAATCAACAACGCTTTTAAAAAAGCCTCAGAAACTAACTTAAAAGGAATTCTTGCTTATACTGAAGACCCAATTGTTTCGGTAGATATTTTAGGCAATCAAAACTCTTGTCTGTTTGACGCGCAACTGACTTCTGTAATTGACAAAATGGTGAAAGTCGTGGGCTGGTATGACAACGAAATAGGGTATTCTTCCCGAATAATTGACCTGATAGTTTTGTTAAAAAAATAAATTTGCTATATTTATAGTTCTGAATACTATAAAACCCTAACAAATTATGAGATGGTTATTCCTAATATTACTATTTCAAACCCTTAGTTTCGGACAACGGAAAGTAACGGTCACCAATGACAGTATTACTTATTACATCGACTTAGCCAATTTTAATAAAAAAATAAACAACTATAAGTCGTCACTTTACTTTTCCCAAAAGGCAATTAACTATGCTAATACTAGAGGAGAAACAAAGCAAAAATCAGATGCTTTATACTCTTTGGGATCCACTTATTTCGAACTGAAAAAATATGAAGATGCCATTGAAATTTTCTCCCAATGCACTACTTTATTAAGTACAGTTCCTCCCAGTAGCCAACAAGCGATTTGCTATTACAACATGGGAATGTGTTACATGAATTTGGATGATTTTGCGAAAGCGGAACACAATTTCAACAAAGCTCAAGCCGTATATAATGTTTTAAAAATTGATGCCTCTGAACTTTTAAAACTTCAAAAAGGCATTTTATATAAAAACAAAGGAAAAACAGAATTAGCCTCTAGATTGTTCAACCAAATCATTTCCAAATCGGACATAGAAGACATTTATAAGACTAAAGCTGAAGCATTATACCAATTAGGAGCTATTGAAGAGAATTTGAACCATAACAACTTAGCGCTCAATTATTACAACCGCGCATTGGCTTTAAATAAACAAAGCAAAAACTTAGACCAAAAAGCGAGTATTTTATTAGCACTCAGCCGAACCAACGAAAAACTTTTAGATTTAAAAAAGTCTCATGCTTTTTTAAAAGAACATTTGGCCTTAAAAGACAGCCTCGCTGATGCAAGCCAAGAAAAACTTGACGCCAACGATTATCAGGAATTTAAGGAAAGTGAGCGCATGAAAGCGATTGAACAGATGACCAAAGAAAGTGAAGCCCAAAAAAAAACCAATAAATTCGTTAAGCTAATCAGTATTTTGGCCATTGCTTTAATTTCTATTCTCTCCTTGTTGAGTTTATCGTTGTACAAAAACAATATTATCCGAACTCGTTCTAATGAACTTTTGAAAGAAAAAAATTTCGAATTACAAATCGCTAAAGACAAAGCCGAAAAAGCTTCTAAAGCGAGAGCTGAATTTCTTTCAACCGTAAGTCATGAATTGCGAACACCTCTTAATGCGATTAACGGAATTACCCATTTACTCATTGAAGACAATCCGAAACAAACCCAATTGCATTACCTGAACTCGCTGAAATTTTCAGGGAATTACTTATTGACTTTTATCAATGAAATATTAGAAATCAATCGAATTGATTCGAGTAATATTGAAATTGAATACATCGATTTTAATTTGAAACAGCTATTGCAGGACATCCAAAATTCACTGAATGAAATTGCGGCTAAAAACAATAATAAATTCACTTTAGACATTGATAAAAACATACCGGAAATCTTATTAGGAGATCCTACTAAACTTTCTCAAATCTTTATCAATCTAATTAACAACGCGATAAAATTTACTAAAAACGGTGACGTTACTGTGGTTGCTAAGTTAATTGAAGAAGGCAGTGATTTTTCGCGCATAAATTTCACTGTCAACGATACCGGAATCGGAATTCCTGAAGAAAAACAGGAAACCATTTTTGACAGTTTTTCTCAAGGCTCTATCGAAATCAACCGAAAATATGGCGGCACAGGTTTGGGCCTAACCATCGTCAAAAAACTGGTTGATTTACTTGGAGGCGAAATCGGTTTGAAAAGTGAAGTGGGTGTTGGAACATCATTTAGTTTTGAACTCAACTTGCTCATTGGCAGTCAAGAAATTAAAGTAGAGAAGCCGGTTTATTATTCGGATAGTGTTTTGATCGGGAAAAACATATTGGTGGTTGAGGACAATAAAATTAACCAAATGGTGACCAAAAAAATGCTTGAAAACAAAGGCATGAAATGTAAAATTATTGACAATGGTGAAGAAGCCATCGAAGTAATCAAAGCGGCCAATGATTTTGATTTGGTTTTAATGGATGTCCACTTACCCGGCATCAACGGAACGATTGCTACTCAGTATATTCGCGAATTCAATATCCAATTGCCCATCATTGCATTGACAGCTATTTCTTTAAACGAAAACAGAGAAATGTTAATGTCTTTTGGGATGAAAGATGTTATCACCAAACCTTTTGAACCTGAGAATTTTTATCGAATTATAGCCTTAAATTTGGTTTAATAATTCAGGATCAATTCTTTTATCAAATGTCTGACTTTAGGTTCAGCTCCTTTTGCAGCTTTTAAAACTTCTTCGTGGGAAATACTTTCTAAGTGTTCTTCGCTACCGATATCCGTTATTACTGAAATTCCAAAAGTCTCCAATTCCATATGTCGCGCCACAATTACTTCGGGCACTGTTGACATTCCGACACAATCTGCGCCTAAAACTTTAACCATTTTGTACTCGTGTAAGGTTTCAAATGTTGGCCCTTGCAAACCCAAATAAACACCGTCATGCACTTCAATATCAGCTGCTATTGCAATTGCTTTAATTTTAGCAATCATTTTTGGGCTGTAAGGCTCATTCATATTCACAAAACGAGGTCCGAAACGAGTATCATTTTCACCTCTCAAAGGATGTTCGGGCATCATATTAATATGGTCAGTAATAATGGCGATTGATCCCACTTTATAATTCGGATTCACCCCACCAGAAGCATTGGAAACTATCAATTTGGTTACCCCAATATATTTCATCACTCTCACCGGAAAGGTAACTTCCTGCATAGTATACCCTTCATAATAATGAAATCTGCCTTGCATGGCTACGACTTTTTTATTGCCTATCGTTCCAAACACCAAAGCACCTTTGTGTCCTTCCACTGTTGATATTGGAAAATTAGGTATTTCATGATAAGGCAAAGTAAATTCTATAGAAATATCATCGGTAAAACTTCCCAATCCAGAACCTAAAATGACACCGTATTCGGGTGTGAAATTTGTATTGTTCTTAATATAATTAACGGTTTCTTGTACAAGTTCCCACATAATCTAAAATAATTTGGTCAAAAGTGTTGCTGTTGTTTATAAGCCTACTTTTGATGGGTAAATAATATAATGGCATGGCTAAATTTGCAGCCTGCAAACGAACAAAATCCTTTTCGGTTGTAACGATAATTTTATCCTTAGCTTGGTTTTTTATGTCCAAAATATCACTCTCACTAAAATGATGATGATCCGCAAAAGTCATAACCCTATCTTTTCCTGATTGCAAATAATCAAAAAATGGTTTCGGCTTGGCAATTCCGGCCAACAATAATTTTTCTTGTGCCTTGATTTCATTGACAGTCAAACTCCCATTTTCATTGTAAACCTGATCATCATAGTCCACAAAACTGAAGAAAACTGTCGTGTCTAAACCCATTTTCTGCTTGATATTCTCTTGGGCAAGTTCCGAAATATTAGGCGGACATTTAGTGACAATTATCATATTAGTTCTCTTGGCACCAATCCTACTTTCTCTGAGGTTTCCTGTAGGCAACATAAAATCGTCGCAAAACAAATCGCCATAAGAAGTCAAAAGAATATAAAATCCGGCTTTTACTTTTCGGTGCTGGAAAGCGTCATCGAGCAAAATGACCTCGGGCTTTTCTTTTTGTGCCAATAATTGAGTGATGCCATTACATCGGTCAACATCGACGGCGACTTGAATTTGTGGGAACTTTTGAAAATACTGAAACGGTTCATCCCCAAGAATTTCCGCATTGGCTTTGGCATCCGCCAAAATAAAACCTTCCGATTTTCTCTTATATCCTCGACTCAAAGTCGCTACTTTATAATGTGGCGAAAGTAACCGAATCAAATATTCAATTTGTGGTGTTTTTCCAGTGCCGCCAACACTCAGATTTCCAACAGCAATTACCGGAATGTCGAAAGAATACGATTTTAGTATACCTTTATCGTAAAGATAATTTCTAACAGAAGTGATAATGCCATAAAGAATGGCCAAAGGGAAAAGTAATTTTCGCAACAAAATCATAGTACGAAAGTAACGATTTTTTATCTTTGAATGAAAATATTACCGTTCCAATAACGAATGAAACTACTCAGCCTACATTTTCTTTTACTGTTTCTTTTCATTAAGCCATTGTCCTTTTCCCAAGAAGCAGACAATACGGCCATTCTTAAAATCATTTTCAATAAATACTACAAAAACGAAAAAGTCATAGCCAAAGGCAGGTTACAACTCCTGAGTTTCTATTGCAATAAAGCGCCCAACAATGAGGAAGTATTAGAAGTTATCGCAGGAAATGAATTGCTAAAAAAAAATAACGCCGAAATAAAAAAACAAATCGTCGTTGGCCTCAATGAAGATTGGTCAAAAGAATACAACCTGTTATTTAATAATCAGAATCAATATTTAAAAAGCAAAGTAAACGACTGCTTGTCGCTGGAAGAGTTTCAAAAAATAGCCGACCAATTTGGTGAAAACAACCAGCGTTTGCTCATCGTTAACAAACCGATTTACTTTGCCAAAAACCAATACGCCTTAGTTAAAGTGGCATTCTACCGCAGCATCGAGCACAACAGCGGCAGATTTTTATTGCTCGAAAAAGTCAATAACGAATGGATTATCAAGGATTACTTAAACGAATGGGCAACTTAGTTAGTCGTCAGTATTCCGTTAAAAAAAACAATATGAAATCGAAGATTCACGAATTCCAAAGAGAAATATTTAACCATGAGTAAAATAAAAGAAATACTCTCCGTTTTAGAAGAAATGGCGCCTTTGGCTTATGCCGAAGACTTTGATAATGTTGGCCTGCTCGTTGGTGATGCCCATGCCGAAGCCACCGGAATATTAGTTTGCCACGACGCATTAGAAAGCGTAATCGAGGAAGCCATTGCTAAAAAATGCAACTTGGTGGTTTGCTTCCATCCTATTATTTTTTCAGGGTTAAAGAAAATTACCGGTAAAAATTATGTCGAGCGTGCCGTACTCAAAGCCATTAAAAATGACATTGCCATTTATGCGGTGCATACGGCTTTAGACAATCACAAACACGGCGTGAATAAAATTTTCTGTGATGCTTTGGGCTTGACCCAAACTAAAATATTGGTTCCCAAAAAGAATTTTATCCAAAAACTTGTCACTTTTACCATACCGGAAAACGTTGAAAATTTACGCAACGCTTTGTTTGAAGCCGGAGCCGGAAAAATTGGCAACTACGAAGATTGCAGCTTCAATTCTAAAGGCATTGGCACTTATATGGGTAATGAAGACAGCAATCCGGAAATTGGTGAGCGCTTCGAATTTGTAGAAAATGAAGAAATCAAAATTGAAGTCACTTTTGAAAAACATTTGCAAGCCAAAGTACTCAAAGCCCTATTCAACAATCATGTATATGAAGAAGTTGCTTATGAAATTTACGAACTCCAAAATGCACACCAAAATATTGGTCTCGGCATGATTGGAGAATTGCAAAACCCAATGAGTGAAACCGATTTTTTAGCCTTTGTCAAAGAGAAAATGCAATGCGGCAGTATTCGCCACAGTGAATTATTAGGCAAACCAATTAAAAAAGTAGCCGTGCTTGGCGGTTCGGGAAGCTTTGCTATTGGTAATGCCAAACAAGCAGCGGCTGATATTTTCCTTACAGCTGATTTGAAATACCACAACTTTTATGAAGCCGAAAACCAACTGGTTTTAGCCGATATCGGGCACTTTGAAAGCGAAAGATTTACAAAAAATTATATTGTTGATTTTCTTAAGAAAAAAATCCTTAATTTTGCCATCATTTTTTCGGAAGAAAATACAAATCCAGTTAAGTACTTATAAAATA
>JBDLVY010000017.1:0-8233 GCA_039804545.1 Bacteroidota bacterium
CCGCCGGTGACTTTGGCGATTTCTTTCAATACTTCCGGATTTCTTTTGGTAATGACTACTTCATCATTTTGGTCTCTTTGGAAACTTTGTACGACACCGTTTCGCTTCAATGGAATTGGCCCACCTTTTTCGCTTCCTACACCGATGGTGATGATTTTTAAGCCTATTTTTTTTGCCTCTTCCGCAGCGTCAGTTGACGATTCAGAATGGTCTTCTCCGTCGCTGATGATGATTAAAAGCTTGTTGGTTTTGTCTTTTTTGTCAACAAAAGTGCTTGCCAAATTAATTGCCTGGTCGATAGATGTTCCTTGGGCCGAAATAATCCCGGGATTCATGCCTTGCAAGAACATTTTAGCCACGCTGTAATCCGTTGTAATCGGCAAAACCGGAAAAGCACTTCCGGAATATGCCACGATTCCTATGCGGTCACTACCCAAGTTATTGATGATTTGTGAGACCAATTGCTTGCTTTTCTCTAATCGGCTTGGCGCCACATCTTCGGCCAACATACTTTTGGAAACATCAATCGCAAAAACAATGTCTATGCCTTCGCGTTTTACGGTTTCTAATTTGGTTCCCATTTTTGGATTGACCAAACCAATAATCAAGCATGTCAGGGCCAAAAGCACGACAATCAATTTCAAAATCGGTTTAAAAATGGATTTCTCCGGGCTTAATTTTTTAAGCAAATCCAAATCGCCAAACTCCCGTTGCTTTTTTCGTTTCCAATATTGCACATACAAGAATAGCATTGCCAATACCGGAATGGCAATCAAGAAATACAAATAGCCTTTTTCTTCTAACTCGTACATATTTTTGTTTGTTGTTGGAGGTTTGTTTTTGGAGGTTAAATCATCTAACATCCATCATCTAACATCCATCTTTTAAATAAAACTTCTATAAACTGTATTGCGCAATCCGAATTCTAACAAAAGCAAGATGCCGGCGATCCAAACAAAAGGCCTGAATTTTTCATCGTAATCGTAAAATTTCAGCTCTTGAATTTCCGTGGTTTCCAGTTTATTGATTTCGTTATAAATAGATTCCAATTTGCTGTTGTTGTTGGCTCTGAAATATTTTCCGCCGGTATTTTTGGCGATGGTTTGCAATAAATCGACATCAATTTCCACAGGCATCATTCGGAACAAAAATCCACCATTGGGTGCGTAAGCATAAGGCGACATCGCATCACCATTGGTTCCGATTCCGACGGTGTATACTTTGATTCCGTATTCTTTGGCAATTTGAGAAGCGGTTTCCGGCTCAATAAATCCGGAATTATTTACCCCATCGGTTAGGAGAATTATCACCTTACTTTTGGCTTTGCTATCTTTCAAACGGTTTACCGCTGTAGTCAATCCCATTCCAATTCCGGTTCCGTCTTGTAGCACATTGTCGTATTTAATTCCACGAATCGCATCTTGAACAATGCCTTTGTCGCTGGTGACCGGTGTTTTGGTATAAGATTCGGCTGCATAAACTACAATTCCGATGCGGTCATTGGGTCTGCCGTCTACAAAATTGGCAGCAACTTTTTTCAAAGCTTCCATACGATTGGGCTTTAAATCTTTGGCCAACATACTGCCCGAAACGTCAATCGCCATCACTATATCAACACCTTTGGTCGATTTGGTTTGGCTACTGATATCCACTTTTCGTGGTCGTGCCATGGCAATAATTATGGAACTCAAAGCCAATAAACGCAATACAAATAAAACCGGTTTTAATTGGGCCAACAATGATTTTTCGGCTTTAAAACCTCTTACTGAACTTATTTTTAAAGTTGCCGATTGCTTTCTTTTAAAGAATTGCCAAGCGATTGCAGCCGGCAGTAATAAAAACAACCAGAAAAATTCGGGATTTAAAAAACTCACTTCTTTCATTGTTGTGCCGGTGTTTCTAATTCAACCGAATTCAAAACTCTTTCGGTAACTTGTTTGCCATATTTATCACCTTCTTCATGCATAATCATGATTTGTTGAAACCCTTGACTTTGTGCAAAAACCAGTACTTCATAATACAATTTGGTTGACGTGTTATTGTTTTTATCTACAAAAGTCATCGTTCCGTAGGCTCTTCTTCCTGAAATCCCTTTTTGGGTATCAAAATCATCCGTTTTGACAATGATATTGGTGGCACCTTGTTGTTCTAAAGCTTTTAATGATTCTTCAGCCACTTTGTCTAAATCAGGGGTTGGTATTTCCTGCTTGAATTCGGTTGTACTTACCACAATGTAAAAGTTGTCAATCATACTTCCATAGGTAAAGGTGTTCATCTCCTTAACCATATCGGTAGCTTTTTTGTTAAGTTCTTTGGTCACATCAATTCGTTTCAAAACTTTGGGAGTCTCAATCTTTACTGCCGGATTGCCGTAATCACTGTAAACCCATTCGCCTTCCACCAAATCTTTAGTTGGGTGACCAATCAGATTGTCTTTGACATAATCAAATCCTTTGAAATAAATCAAGGCGCCGAAAGTGAGCAATATCATTCCTAATACAATTCCGATAGTCGTAATGATTCTGACGCGTTTTTGTTTTTTGAGCTTTTGCAAACGCGCCAATTCTTTTTGTTGTTCGTTCCAAAGGGCTAATTCGTCGTCTTCTTCCACAATTACCGGAATCGATTTGTGGATGGTTACTATGGAATTAGAGATGCGTTTTTTGTCTTCTTCGATTTCAAAATCAAGCGGTTTTACTTTGGCAAATTTTACTAAATCAGCTTGTTTTAATACTTTTTCCAAATTTTCAACCGTTTCATTGGAAAGCTTTAATTTTTGTTGTTTGGCGGCTCTTCGCAACCCTTCAATGAGTTCAGAAGTGGTGCTTTCCATTGCCGGAATGTGTATCTCTTCTTCAATATAATTTCGGGCTATATCTGTTAGTTCCGAATAATAGCTTTTGATTTCTCCTTTTTGCCAAAGTTCTTTGCTTTCCAATTGTTGTAAAAGTGTTGTGGCTTTTTCGATTGGTGTTTTGAAAACAATTACGTCAACTTTCTCTTTGCGCTGAATTTTTTTAATCAATCGATAAACCAAGAATCCGGCAATTGCAATTACTAAAGCAATCAATACATAAATCCACCAAGTGCCCATTGGGTTTTCAACCTTAACAATGTCTTTGATGTCGTACATTTTTTGCTTGAGTGTATCCACTTTCACATCATTCACTTCGACTTTAATACTGTCTGAAAAAATGGTTTTACCATTGATGATCACTGGTACTTTTGGGATGATATACTTCCCGCTATCAAATTGGGTTAAGCCATATTTTTTGATCAATTCGTAACGCGCACCTTTTCTAACCGTATCTATTTTATAGGATTGAATCACTTCCAAAGCACCGAAAGATTTGCTTTCAGGGAATTTTACTTTGGATAACGTATCGACATCGGTTTTTAAAGTCAGTTTAAACTCTGCGCCGATTTTGTTTTTAGTAGTATTAACAGCTGTTGTCACTTTGGGTTGTGACCAAAGCGCTATCGATAATAAGCTTAAAAACAGTGCAAATTTCCTTTTCATTTTTTCTTATCTCGATTTAAAATACCCCAATAATTTAGTAACATAACTTTCATCCACACGAGTATTCACGGTGCCTGAACCACATTTGGAGAAAATATCTTTGAAATAATTTACTTTGTCTTGGTATTGTTTTTCGTAGCTCAATCGCGCTTTTTTCGAACCGGTATTGACTACTAAAACTTCTCCGGTTTCGGCATCTTCCATTTCTACCATGCCAATGTTTGGCATTTTTTCTTCGCGAATGTCGTATACTCTAACACCGGTGATGTCGTGTTTCTTTCCTGCTATCTTCAAGGTTTTCTCGTAATCGTCTTCTACCATAAAATCTGAAATCACGAATACAATTGCTTTTTTCTTTTGTGTGCTTGATAAAAATTTCAAAGCTTGGGACAAATCGGTTCTTTTGCTTTTTGGTTGGAATTCAATTAGTTCCCGAATGATGCGCAATACATGTGATTTTCCTTTTTTGGGCGGAATATACAATTCGATTTGGTCTGAGAATAAGATCAAACCAATTTTATCATTGTTTTGTGTCGCCGAAAAAGCCATAGTTGCGGCAATTTCGGTTACGATTTCACTTTTCAGTTGGTTTTTGGTCCCAAAACTTTCCGAACCCGAAATGTCTACCATCAACATCATAGTCAATTCGCGTTCTTCCTCAAAAACTTTGACATAAGGTTCGTTGTATCGTGCGGTCACATTCCAGTCGATGGCGCGAATATCATCGCCAAATTGGTACTGACGCACTTCCGAAAACGTCATACCGCGTCCTTTGAAAGACGTGTGGTATTCTCCCGAGAAGATATGATCACTCAATCTTCGGGTTTTGATTTCGATTTTACGAACTTTTTTGAGAAGGTCTTTTGTTTCCATAATTGGGTTGCAGGTTTCGGGTTTCGGGTTTCGGGTTCAGCAGTTAAACTTAGAACTCGGAACTTTCAAACTCGGAACTATTAAGGAACTTCAATTTCGTTAACGATTTTGTTGATGATATCAACGGAAGTGATGTTTTCGGCTTCTGCTTCGTATGTTACACCGATTCTGTGGCGCAATACATCGTGGACAACGGCGCGAACATCTTCCGGAATTACATAACCACGGCGTTTGATAAAAGCGTAACATTTGGCTGCAGTAGCCAAGTTGATACTTCCACGAGGAGAAGCACCGAAACCTATGAGTGGTTTTAGGCTTTCTAATTTGTATTTTTCCGGAGTACGTGTGGCAAAGATGATGTCTAAGATGTATTTTTCAATTTTTTCATCCATGTAAACCTCACGAACCGCTTCTTGAGCACGTAGAATTTGTTCTACCGATACCACTTGGTTTACTTTTTCGTAAGCACCTTTTAAGTTTTGGCGGATGACCATTCTTTCTTCTTCCATTTTGGGATAATCGATGACAGTTTTTAGCATAAAACGATCGACTTGTGCTTCCGGTAACGGATAAGTTCCTTCTTGCTCTATTGGGTTTTGTGTAGCCAATACCAAAAACGGTTTGTCTAGTTTAAAAGTGGTGTCGCCAATGGTTACTTGTTTTTCCTGCATCGCTTCTAATAAAGCCGATTGCACTTTAGCTGGCGCACGATTGATCTCATCGGCCAAAACGAAGTTGGCAAAAATTGGCCCTTTTTTTATTGAAAACTCATTGGCTTTAATATTGTAAATCATGGTTCCGATAACATCGGCCGGTAATAAATCAGGGGTAAACTGAATTCGGCTGAAACTACCGTGAACTGCTTGTGATAGGGTATTGATGGCTAAGGTTTTGGCCAAACCCGGGACACCTTCCAAAAGAATATGTCCTTGTCCTAAAAGTCCAATTAACAATCTTTCAACCATGTGCTTTTGACCCACAATGACTTTGTTCATTTCCATAGTCAGTAAATCGATAAAAGCACTTTCTCTTTCTATTTTTTCATTAATTGCTCTGATATCTAAAGCAGTATCATTTTGTTCCATAGTGATTGGTTTATTCTAACAGTATGTCGGTTATAATTTTAACATTTCAAAAGTGAAAATTTATTAGGTTACGGGATGTTAATAATGCGTTAAAACTTTACAAAACATCCTAATTTTAAGGATGATTTATGATTTTCTTTTTATAATTTTAAGACCTAATACGTTTTTCATTTTTGAGGCGGCAAAATACTAAAATTTTCCAAAGCGTAAAAACCCAAAAACGAATACAAAACACAACAAAAACTCACAACTAATGCAAACAAAACTTTCGCCCATTATTGCCGGAACAATGAATTGGGGTATTTGGGATAAAAACCTAAATACTTCCGAAATGGAGCATTTGATACACCTTTGTATCGAAAACCAAATTACCACTTTTGACCATGCTGATATTTACGGTGATTATACTACTGAAGCTGCTTTTGGCAAGGCTTTCGCCCAAAGTAACATAGACAGAAAAAATTTGCAGTTGATTTCTAAATGCGGTATCCAACACACCAAAGGCAGAGACAACAAAATCAAACATTACGATTATTCCAAGGAATACATTATTTGGTCGGTAGAGAATTCTTTAAAAAATCTTCAAACCGATTATTTAGACGTGTTGCTTTTGCATCGCCCAAGTCCGTTGATGATGGCAGATGACATTGCGGAAGCGGTAGGGAAACTCCAAAAAGAAGGAAAGATTATTGATTTTGGATTGTCTAATTTCACTGCTTCGCAAACGGAGTTGATTCGCCAAAAAACAGAAATTAGTTACAACCAAGTGCAATTTTCGGCAACGCATCACGAAGCGATGTTGGACGGCAGTTTTGATTATATGCAACTGCACAATATACGCCCAATGAGTTGGAATCCGCTGGGAACAGTATTTAGAGAAGACATTGAACAAACCAGACGGCTGAAAAAATTATTGGCAGAATTGGTAAAGAAATACCATTTTGGTTCAGATACAATATTGTTGGCCTGGATTTTAAAACATCCGGCGAAAGTCATTCCGGTAGCCGGAACCGTTAATGTTGCCCGAATTCAAGCCCTAATGAAAGCCACTGAATTACAACTCGAACAAGAAGATTGGTTCGCCATTTGGACGGAAAGTATGGGGAACAAAGTACCTTAAAAACATGAAGTTGGAAGTACGAAGTTGGAAGTGGTTCTACTTCGTACATCGTGCTTTGTAAATCGTACTTAAACTATGATAAACAAGCGTCTTTTGATTAAAAACCTTCTGGCTCACAACGATGAGTGTAGTTTTTATGATAAGAAGCGGCAGTTGAATTTGCATACCAAGGAAGGGAAAGCCAAGTTTTTAAAACACATTTGTGCCTTATCCAATTCTAATCCTTCGAATAACTCTTATATTGTAGTTGGTGTAGAAGATCAGGACAATGAAATAGTTGGAGATGATTTTTTTGACGACAGTCGCATACAGAATTTGGTCAACGCTTATTTGGAAAACCCACCGAAAATTCAATACGAAAATGTGCCGTTTCCCAATTTGTCCAAAGACCGAGTGGTAGGTTTGGTCACAATTAAACCCAAACATAAGACTTCCTTTTTTAAGAAAAACATTCATACGATATTGGCAAATACTGTTTTTGTGAGGGTTGGCAGCAATTCAATGCCTACCGAAGATAAAATTCCATATTCTAAGCAGAATATTGAAACGGTGATCAGCATTGAAAACAGTTCTCGAAACAGCATAGCTCATACTCTTGACGGCGTAATGGATTTTATGAATGTTCGACATGGTGACATGCCTTCTAAATACAGGGTTTTTAAGGAGTTGTTTGTGATTTGTTGGGCCGGAATTCCGAAAAAAATCCGCGATACGACTTATCTTTCTCGCGTGGATATTGAATTGATTAACGAACAAGTAAAGCTTTTTTATTCGGCACTCGATGTGGTTTCTATCGAATATGATGACCAAAGTTTTACGATTATCGAACACGTGCCGCTTGGACTGAATGACAAAACCAGTTTTTATCCTTTGGAACAATTAACCATTCATTTTTTTGACAACGGCTATTACAAAATGGAAACCAAAATGCTGTTTGAACCACCAGCCTATAACAAAAAAATGCTGCATCACATTTATAATTCTAATGTAGCTTTGCTGAATAAATTACAAAAAGGAGTTACTTTGTCTGAGCGCGAAGAGAAGGACTTAGAGAATTTATCTTCCACTTTGATGATTTGTTATTTGAATGGTTTTGAAGAAGCAAAACAAAAATTAATTGATGCAAAACCCTTTTTGAAAGGGCAAAAAGCAGCTAATGTTTATTTGAGTTTTAAAGAAGCAATGCGCATTTTACGAAAAATGAAATACAACGAAACCAATGGGTAGACTATTAGTCATAGGAGACATTCATGGCGGATTACGCGCCTTACACCAAATTATGGAAAGAGCAGAAGTGACTAACGATGACACTTTAATTTTCCTCGGGGATTATGTTGACGGTTGGAGCGAATCACCGCAAGTGATAGATTATCTAATTGCTTTGAATGAAAAACAGAACTGTATTTTTATCAAAGGCAATCACGATGAGTTATTGTTAGATTGGCTTGAAGGCAATACTAAAAATTTCGATGAAAAAATGTGGTTCAAACACGGTGGCGAAGCAACCATTCTGGCTTATGAACAAGTAACACAATCGGCAAAAAAGCAACATATCGATTTTCTGAAAACATTGCAAAATTATTATCACGATGAACAAAACCGGTTGTTTATCCATGCCGGTTTTACCAATATGAA
>JBDLVY010000018.1:0-3969 GCA_039804545.1 Bacteroidota bacterium
TTGTGGGTTTAATTCTAATTTTGATGCACAAAAATAGGGTTTTCTTTTCTATTTCAAATACTTTAAAAACCCATAGGCTGCTAAAAGTTTGTTAATTCAATTAACGAAGTCCTATTTTCGAATCACGAATCCCGGTTTTCGAATTATTATTTACAAACTTCAATTTACAAAAGGCTACACGTTCCCCTCTTGAGAGGGGTTAGGGGTGTGTTAAAATTTCTTGTTAAAAATCCTGCCTGCATTTCTCCTTCACGGCAGAAAAAAACTTTACTTTGCATACGCATCCAAAACAAAAAATTATGCAGAAAATCAAAACCGCCCTACTCTCTTACGGCATGTCTGGCAAAGTCTTTCACGCGCCATTTTTGAATCTTCACCCAGGATTTGAACTACTAGGTTCTTGGGAAAGAAGCAAAAAATTGATTCAATTGGATTATCCAGAGGTAACGAGTTATGCTAGTTTGGAAGCAGTTTTGGAGTCGGATGCCGAATTAATTGTGGTGAACACTCCTGTAGGAACGCATTTTGAATACGCCAAAAAAGTCTTACTGGCAGGCAAACATGCTTTGGTCGAAAAAGCCTTTACTACGACTGTTGCCGAAGCCAAAGAATTAACTGATTTGGCTAAAGCCAAAGGATTAAAACTGGCTGTTTTTCAAAACCGCCGTTGGGATAGTGATTTTAAAACGGTTCAAAAAATAGTACAGGACAAGGTTTTGGGAGACATTGTAGAAGCTGAATTCCATTTTGACCGCTACAACCCTATTTTAAGCCCAAAAATTCACAAAGAAACCGCCAATGCTGGCGCTGGAATATTAAAAGATTTAGGTCCGCATTTGATCGATCAAGCCTTGTGTTTGTTTGGAATGCCCAATAGCGTTTTTGCCGATATTCGCATTACTCGCGAACAGTCCATCGTAGACGATTACATTGATATCTTGTTGTATTATTCAGACAAAAGAGTGCGACTTAAAGCTGGATTTTTTGTTCGCGAAGCCAATCCTTCTTTTGTGTTGCAAGGCAAAAAAGGGTCTTTCTTAAAGGCGCGCGGCGACATCCAAGAAGATGAATTAAAACTCGGAAAAAAACCCAACCTAACGACATGGGGAACCGAACCAAAAGAGAAAGAAGGCCTATTGCATACGGAGTTAAACGGAGATATCTTACGCAAAAAAATCCCAACGCTACAAGGCAATTATTACGATTATTTTGACGGGGTATACCATTCGATAGTAGAAAACAAGCCCGAACCGGTAACGGCACAAGAAGGCACCAATGTCATGCAAATTATTGAAGCTGCCCTACAAAGTAATGCGGAGCAAAAAGTAATTACAATAGGTTAGATATACAATTTACAAATCCTACATATTCCCCTCTTGAGAGGGGTTAGGGGTGTGTTTCTGCTTTCATCATTCAATATTGGTTTGGACATTCAAAATAAATACAACGAATCGCTTAACTCCTTTCTGTACCTGCCTGGGGCTAAAAAAATTATAAACAAATAACGTTGTAATTCTAGGTCATTTCAAATTTATCGCTTTTGAATCCGGGGTTTTTGTATTTTTGACACAATGAAACCCTAAAAACACCATTTTGATTGATTTAAACTTTTTAGGCCGATTCAAAGGCAAAGGGAAATACAAAAAAAGTTACCGCGAAGCCAAGGCATCGTACTTAAATAGAATCCGATTAGGAGTCGGTTCTTTCTACTTCGGAATGGGATTGTGTTTTGCTTCATGGGCCAGCCGTATCCCGGATATTAAAACGACTTTACATCTTAGCGAAGCTACTTTAGGATCTGTACTTTTTGCCGTTCCGGTAGGTCAATTGGCCATGATGCCTTTTTCAGGAAAATTAGTCACTCGTTTTGGTAGTCACAATACACTTCTTTTTGCTATCATCATGTACACCATAAGTTTAGCCAATTTAGGTTTGGCTTCCAATCCTTGGGTACTAGCCTTAGGCTTGTTCTTCTTTGGTGTTTTTGGAAATCTTTCGAATATTTCTGTAAACACCCAAGGTGTATATACCGAAGGATTGTTCAAAAGAACCATTATGTCTTCTTTTCATGGGATGTGGAGTTTAGCTGGTTTTACTGGCGCCTTTGTCGGACTCGGAATGTTAGCGCTGAAACTAACGCCTTTCCAACATTTTGTTTGCGTAGGCATTCTTGTTTTATCGTTGATTTCGTTCAATATCAAATACCTCATCAAAGCAGTCGAAAAACCCCAGCCCAAAAAAGAAAAAGGTTTCAAAAAACCGGATAAATTATTGTTGTGGTTAGGTATTATTGGATTTTGTTGTATGGCAAGTGAAGGCGTGATGTTTGACTGGAGTGGAGTTTATTTCAAAGATGTCGTAAAAGCACCTGGACCATTAGTAATATTAGGCTATACTTCCTTTATGATTATGATGGCTAGTGGTCGTTTTTTAGGCGATCGCTTCATTCAAAAATTTGGGCGAAAAAGAGTCATGCAAATCAGTGGCGTAGTCATAACAACAGGATTATTTACAGCCGTATTTTTCCCTTACATAATACCTTGTACCATAGCGTTTATGTTTGTGGGGCTAGGCGTTTCCACCATTATTCCTACGCTCTACAGTATTGCTGGCAAGCATCCTGAAATTCCTACTGGCGAAGCTTTAACTGCGGTTTCAAGTGTAAGCTTCTTAGGTTTTTTAATGGGTCCGCCAATTATTGGCTACATCGCCGAAGCTTTTGGATTGCAATTTTCTTTTGCTTTCATTGGTGTTTTTGGCGTTTTCATCTCGTTTATGGTATCCAAAATCAAAACAGAGGAATAAAAAAATAAACGGATTCATTTTTTTCCTATTTTTAACTTCAAATTGGAGAAATTACAAAGGCCTCCTTTTTTAGTTATTGCTTTTCTAAACAATTAACCCCAAGTTGTTCTGAAAAGATACGTTTTTATTAATCCCAAATTCTATGAAAAACCTCTGCCCCAAAGTGTTTTTTCTGATGTATTCGTGTCTGCTTTTTGCTCAAAAAGAGGCCGTTATCTTCGGAAAAATAATCGACTCAAAATCACAAATTCCATTAGCTTCTGCTTTAGTCAGCATTCAAAACACGACCCTTCTCCAATTGACTTCGTCCAATGGAAAATTTCAATTCAAAACTGATTTAGAAGGCAATCAATTCCTTTTGTTTCGTTATCAAGGATACAAAGACAAGTTAATTTCAGTGCCAATTTTAGAAAATAAACTAATTGACTTAGGCACCATTACTTTGGAAGAAATCGATGAATCAGTTGAACAAGCAGCTGTCGTTTCTATTATAGAAAATGATTTGAACGATGACAACGGCGGTTCCGAAAATACATCGGGATTATTACTAGCTTCTAGAGATGCGTTTCAACAAGCCGCAGCATTCAATTGGGGGCAAACTCGCTTTAGAATGCGGGGTCTCGATAGTCAATATGCCAAACTCTTAATTAATGGCTTAGTGCTAAACAAGATGCATGACGGCAGACCCCAATGGGCTAATTGGGGCGGGATCAATGAGGTGTTGCGCAATCAAGAAATAGCTATTGGCACTAGTACTTCCGATTTTACATTTGGAGGAATTTTAGGCGCTCAACACATTAGTACACAAGCTTCGAGGTATCGAAAAGGCACACGTATCTCTATTTCGGGAACCAATACCAATTACCGAGGCCGAACCACCATTACCTATGCTACTGGAATGAATGAGAAAGGCTGGGCATTAGTTTTCTCAGCAGGAAAACGCTATGCAAACGAAGGTTATTTTGATGGCACAACTTATGACGCCAATTCTCTTTTTGCAAGTATAGAAAAGCAAATTACCCCTCGAAATTCAATCAATTTCACCGCTTTTTTTACTCCCAATTCCCGTGGGAAAAATTCACCTAATACCGATGAGGTAACAGCATTAACCTCTACAAAATACAATTCGTATTGGGGTTTTCAAAACGGAAAACAACGCAATTC
>JBDLVY010000019.1:0-4175 GCA_039804545.1 Bacteroidota bacterium
TAGAACCGGTTCCCAATATGCATACAATGGCTTCTTCGTCTTTTGGAGTAGTAGCATAAACTGCAGCATAAGTATCCTCATGTACTGAAATTATAGCATTGGTAAAATACTCTTCAAATACTTTGGTCAGGTAGTTTTTCATTCTGTCGGTACCACAACCGGCGCCATAAAAGTACAAATGGGTAGCTTTGTCTTTGTTGTGTTCAATATCAAACTTGTCGTCAAGACGTGCAATAACTTCTTCTTTGTCTAATACTTCTGGGTTGAGGCCCAAAGTTTGCGTGGTAAAAAGCACTTTCCCGTTGTCATCAATTGCAATCCAATCGGCTTTGGTAGAACCACTATCAACTAATAATTTCATAATTAAATCGGAATTACGAATTAGGAATTACGAATTTGAAGCGGCGTTCAAATGATAAAACTTAATCCTCTTTATTATTTCGGTTTGGTTGTTTGTTAGGTATAAAAAATCCCGTCACCACAAAGATAACGGGATTTTATTATTTATTATTATAGTCCGGCAATATGCACAGATAAATCAATTAATTTGCTTGAATAACCATATTCGTTATCGTACCAAGAAACCAATTTGAAGAAGGTTGAGTTCAAACCAATTCCGGCTTTAGCATCAATAATTGAGGTTCTTGAGTCTCCAACGAAATCTTGAGAAACCACATCATCCTCAGTAAAACCAAGAATTCCTTTTAATTCGTTTTCAGAAGCTTTTTTCAATACGGCCATGATTTCTTCATAAGAAGTTTCTTTGGCTACTTTTACAGTCAAATCAACTACAGAAACGTCAACGGTTGGTACACGGAACGACATTCCTGTTAATTTTCCGTTCAAGCTTGGAATTACTTTCCCTACCGCTTTGGCAGCACCTGTAGAAGACGGAATAATATTTACACTGGCTGCACGTCCGCCTCTCCAGTCTTTTCGTGATGGTCCGTCAGCTACCATTTGAGTCGATGTTGAAGCGTGGACCGTAGTCATCAAACCTTCTACTATTCCGAAGTTATCGTTGATTACTTTGGCCAATGGCGCTAAACAATTGGTAGTACAAGAAGCGTTAGAAACTACAGTATCCGTAGCTTTAACTTCATGGTGGTTAACCCCCATTACAAACATTGGAGCATCTGCTGAAGGCGCTGAAATAATTACTTTTTTGGCACCACCATCAATGTGTGCTTTAGCAGTATCGATTGTTGTAAAGAAACCAGTACATTCAGCTACTACTTCAACATCAACGTCTTTATCGTCCCATTTGATTAGTTTTGGATCTCTCTCAGCAGTGACTCTGATGAACTTGTCGTTTACGTATAATTTGCCGTCTTTCACTTCCACTTTTCCGTTGAAACGACCGTGAACTGAATCATATTTTAATAAATAAGCCAAATGGTCAACGTCTAATAAATCGTTGATGGCTACTACTTCTACATTATCTCTGTTAAAAGTTTCTCTGAAAACAATTCTTCCAATTCTTCCGAAACCGTTAATTCCTAATTTTACTTTTGACATTTTTTTTTATTTTCTATTTATAATTTAAATTGTGATTTTACATTTGGAATTTTATGTAGACATAATATCAGAAACCCTTAACAATTCTCTGTCGATTTCCGAATGCCCTTTAATAGCTTGTTCCAATGGTGTTAACTCGATTTTATCGGCTAATACACCCACCATAAAATTGGTTTTTCCTTCCAACAAAGATTCTACTGCTTTAACCCCTAATCTCGAGGCCAAAACACGGTCATAACAAGAAGGTGAACCTCCGCGTTGCATGTGACCCAAAACAGAGACTCTGATGTCGTATTCTGGTAGGTGTTCTTCGATGTAGTCTTTAAGCTGGAAAACATTTTTTCCCATTTTTTCGCCTTCAGCCACCACCACTATACTGGATGATTTTCCAGAGGCTTTACTCTTTAGCAAAGATTCTAAAAGTCTGTCTAATCCTAAATCCTCTTCGGGAATTAGTATTTCTTCTGCTCCTGCTCCAATTCCTGCGTTTAAAGCAATGTGACCGGCATCTCTACCCATTACTTCCACAAAAAACAAACGATTGTGTGAACTCGCAGTATCTCTGATTTTATCTATACATTCTACAACTGTATTCAAAGCAGTATCGTAGCCAAGGGTATGACTGGTGCCGAAAATATCGTTATCAATTGTTCCCGGAATTCCCATTACCGGAAAACCATATTCTTCATTGAATACTTCTGCACCGGTAAAAGAACCATCTCCGCCAATAACGACTAGGGCATCTACTCCGGCATTTATTAAATTTTGATGGGCTTTTTGTCGACCTTCTTTGGTCATGAATTCTTTGGAACGTGCCGATTTTAAAATTGTTCCGCCTTTGTTTACAATGTTGTTCACACTACGCGGTCCCATTTCTTTAAAATCGCCTTCAATCATTCCTTGGTAACCTCTGTAAATCCCTATACACTCAATGTTGTGATAGGCACATGTTCTGACAACAGAACGAATAGCAGCATTCATTCCCGGTGAGTCACCACCTGAGGTTAGTACTCCAATTTTTTTTATGCTTTTAGACATTTTTATCGTATTAAAATGTAAAATTAGCAAAGATGAAGTAGTTTTTTGCCCATATTATCAATATATTAATAAAATGAGTTGAATTCAATCGTTTTCGTTGATAAGTTTTTAGTTCTAAAAGGAAGTTGTGAAAGTTTAAAACTAATCTTCCATAGGAATAGCGTCTTTGTTTTGGGCAGGTGCCGTTTTTTTGGGTTCCTTTTTTTGTTCGGGTTTGGTGAATTGAATACCATCGGGTAAATCAGAATCTTGGTCGGCATGATTCACTGTTTTAACCTTGTCAATCTTAGCGTTTTTGAAAATTTTGTTGATCAATTCTTTCATCGTATCAAAATCAACTTCATAAGACATTCCTATACCTTGGGTATAACCTATGCCTTGACCAATATAAGTAATGTCATTTTCTTTATTGAATACTCTCAAGTTTAATGTACCGTCTTCATTAACACGGTATTGTACTTCTACATCGCCCACAATAGCAGTTTCAGAAATTCCGCCAACCGGTACACCTACTTTTCCGTTGACCGTGATTCGTTCATTAATCTTGGAAGAAACATTTACATTCACTCTGGCATCGGTTTGCTGACCGGTTTGCAATCTGTCTGCTACAACATATTCGGGAGCAAAAGAAATCTTATCGCCATCACTTGAAAAAATATCTTTAAAAAGACTGCTTGCTTTTTCGAATAAATTATTGGACAACTGGTTTTGGTCTACGCCTTCCTGACTTAAAAAACTACCGGTAGACAAGAGATACAAGGCTTGGGTTTGGCGTTTGTCTTTATCATCCAATTGGTATTGAATTTCTGATTTAAGCGAACTACCAACCGTTGGAAAATTGATGTTGAAATCGGGTTCCGGACTGGTTAAATTTCCTTTGACACCAATAACTACTTCAACCTCGACCTTTTTATTAAAGGATGGATTATCAATCAATACCGCAGGATTGGCAGAAGTTTTATAAATCGCTTCTAAATTGAGTGTAGCAGCCATTGGATCACCTTGCCAGTTGATGGAACCGCCTTTTTTAACATCAAATTTTTTGTCTATTAATCCACCATATTTAAAATTATATGTTCCTTCTAAGGCAATAAAATCACCAAACATTTCAAACTTTCCTAAGGTATTAATTCTGAAAAGCAATGTTCCATATCCTTTTCCTTTCATTCCGTGACCTGAATCTCGGTCTAATATAACCTCGATGTCGGCATTTTTGTTAATCTCAAAATTAAAATCCAATTCGAGTCCGTTGTATTTTTTATTTTGGACCAGTTTGTCTTTGCCGTTTTTATTTTTTTCTGCCAAAGTAACAAAATGGATAAAACTGTTTTCTTCTACCGATTCTGCCTCATTGATAGGAATTTTAATATCGGTTCCTTTAGCCGATTCTGCATTCACACTAATCATCAAACTCTCCGTTGGTCCTTTGATAGAAGCAGAACCATCCATAAAAGCCTTGCCATAATAAGCCGCATCTTCAGAATCTTGGGTATTTAATGCCAAAAGCCTATTGGAACTGATGGCTAAATCCAATTGCCAATCGCCAAACTTTTTGTGTTTGATAAAACCACTCAGTGTCCCTTTGGTATCAAATGCGGTATCCGTAATGGTTGTTTCTC
>JBDLVY010000020.1:0-10616 GCA_039804545.1 Bacteroidota bacterium
AAAAACAAAGGAATACAAGTAATGGCAAACTCGTTCCGATTCCGGAGAAATGTGGAACTTTAAATAATGAATTGGATGCTATTTTGCCTATATATTGTAAAGCCTGATGGACATTTTCAGATCTGAAAAATATCCAAGCAAAAACAGTTAAACTAAAAGTGAGCAGCATTGAAAAAAGCTCTTTTAAAGTCGGAAACAGTTGGCCTTGAGCTACGATATTCAGATTGTTTCTATTGGTTTTCATAAGGATGGATGGCATAATGAAAAGCGCATTTAGAAATCCCCAAATTAGAAATGTCCAATTGGCGCCATGCCAAAAACCGCTGACCAAAAAGATTATAAATGTGTTTCTGATGCGCATCCAGTTTCCGCCTTTACTACCACCAAGCGGAATGTATAAATAATCTCGGAACCAAGTTGAAAGTGAAATGTGCCAACGTCTCCAAAATTCGGCTATGTCTCTTGAAAAGTAGGGGAAGGCAAAGTTTCGGAGTAATTCTATTCCGAATAAACGAGCGGTTCCCAGTGCGATATCAGAATATCCTGAAAAGTCGCAATAGATTTGGAAGGTGAAAAACAGCGCTCCTAAAACTAATGTACTTCCGGAATAATCGGTTTGATGCAGAAAGATTTCGTTGGCAAATTTGGCGCAACTATCAGCAATGACAATCTTTTTGAATAAACCCCAAAGTATTTGGCGTAAGCCGTCTACTGCTTTTGAATAATCGAAAGTTCTTTTTGTTTTAATTTGTGGTAATAAATGCGTGGCTCTTTCAATTGGGCCAGCAACCAATAACGGAAAGAAGCTCACAAAAACGGCATAATCTACAAAGTTTTTTTCGGGTTTTATTTTTTCCTTATAAATGTCAATTACATACGAAAGTCCATGAAAAGTATAGAATGAAATTCCAACCGGAAGTATAACGTTTAAAGTAGTCGGATTGACACGCATTCCCATTCCCGAAACAGCTTCTGCAAATGATTTAGCAAAGAAATCATAATATTTAAATACGCCTAGAAATCCCAAATTGATTATAACACTCAGCCAAAACCAAATTTTTTTTGAATTTTTGGTGGATGTTGCAGCCATTTTCAGTCCGGTGAAATAATCTAAAAACGTCGAGAAGAATAATAAAAATAAGAACCGCCAATCCCAGCAAGCATAAAAAAAATAGCTCGATGCTAATAACAATATATTTTGATTTCTCAGATTTTTAGGGGTCACAAACCAATAGAAAAAGAATACTATTGGCAGAAAGATCGCAAAATTTAAAGAGTTAAAAAGCATGAATCAGTTTGGACATATTTTAACAAATGTAACTAAATTGATTTATTCCACTTCGGTGGCAAACTGTGAATCATATAAATTTTTATAGTAGCCTTTTTCTTTGGTAACCAACTCTTGGTGTTTGCCTTCTTCTACAATTTGACCTTTGTCCATTACAATGATTTTATCGGCATTCATAATGGTTGCCAAACGGTGTGCAATGATAATTGAAGTTCGGCCTTGGGTGATTTTATCAGTCGCTTTTTGAATTAATTCTTCGCTGTAAGTGTCAATAGAAGAAGTCGCTTCATCTAAAATCAAAATACTCGGATTACTCACATAAGCTCTCAGAAAAGCAATCAATTGGCGTTGGCCCGATGACAACATCACACCGCGTTCTTTTACGTCATAATCATAACCGCCGGGCAATGTTTTGATGAATTTATGCACGCCAATTTTCTTCGCAGCTTCTATGACTTCTTCTCGTGAAATTTTTGGGTGGTTAAGCGTAATATTGTTGTGAATGGTATCGGCAAAAAGAAAAACATCTTGCAAAACAATGGCTATTTGTTGGCGAAGCGTTTCCAATTGGAAGTTGTTGATATTTTGATCATCGACATAAATGGCACCCGAATTGATTTCGTAAAAGCGATTCAATAAATTGATGATGGTCGATTTTCCCGCACCGGTTGCCCCAACTATAGCGATGGTTTCGCCTTCTTTAACATTGAGATTGATGCCTTTTAAAACTTCTTCTTTGTCGTTGTAACCAAAGCGAACATTCTCAAAACGAATATTGCCTTTGAAATGATTGGCTACTATTGTTCCATCTTCCTGCACATCTTTATCTGTATCTAAAATATCAAAAACACGATTGGCGGCAATCATACCCATTTGCATTTCGTTGAATTTATCTGCAATTTGACGCAAAGGGTTGAATAGCATTCCGATGAACATGGTATAGGAAAATAAATCACCAAACGTGGTAAACTTGTCGCCATCTAAAATATGAAAACCACCATAAAGCACTACAGTTCCAAGTGTTAGCGAAGAAATAATATCAGCAATAGGGAAGAAGATGGAGTTGTATAAAATGGTTTTTATCCAAGCCTTGTTGTGTTTTTGGTTGATTTCTTTGAACTTTTCGTATTCAATTTGCTCTCGGTTAAAGAGCTGAACGATTTTCATACCGGTAACGCGTTCTTGCACAAACGTATTCATATTGGCCACCTGATTTCGCACTTCTTCAAAAGCCACTTGCATTTTTCGTTGGAAGATTCTGGTGATGTAAACTAAAATCGGCATGGCCAGAATTACAATCCATGTCAGTCGCCAATTCATATAGAACATAAATAACAATACCACTACCATTTTCAACAAGTCGCTGATAATCATAAACAAGCCTTGGCTAAAAATACGGGCAATCTGTTCAATATCAGATACCGAACGCGTAACCAATTGCCCAACCGGCGCATGGTCAAAATAGTTCATTCGGAAACTTAACAGGTGTTTGAACAACTTGGTTCGAATGTCTTTAATGATGTCTTGCCCAAGCCAATTGGCCCAAAACACAAAATAGAATTGGGACAAAGTTTCCAAAAGCAATACAACGCCCATGATGGAGACATAAAATAAGAGTCCGTGTTCGTCTTTGGGTTTGATGTATTCGTCAACAGTTTGTTTCAATAAATAAGGGCGAAGCGCGGCAAATACCGAAAGTGAAACCGCAAACAAAATCACCCCATAAAACCTTGCTTTATAAGGTTTGGTGTATTTTAAAATGCGTTTAAATAAGTTAGTATCGAATGCTTTTGCCTGCATATTATTTTATATAGTCGTATTCAATTTGGGTTAGGTATAAACCATGTGCAGGAACCGAAAATCCGGCTTTGCCACGGTCTTTGCTTTCAATTATTTTTTCGAAATCGGCTAAATCTATTTTGCCCAAACCGATATTGATCATAGTGCCTACAATGGCGCGAACCATATTGCGTAGAAATCTATCTGCGGCTATGGTAAAAACCAATTTATTGCCGTTCTGTTGCCAATGAGCTTCAAAAATAACACAATTAAACGTTCTGACATCGGAATGTGTTTTAGAAAAACATTCAAAATCATGATACTTAAAAAGAATTTGACAAGCTTCGTTCATTTTGTTCAAATCTAACGACAATTGGTGTAGCCAACTTCCATCGGATTCAAAAGCATCTTTAAAAGTGTGGATGTGGTATTCATAGGTTCTTTTGGTTGCATCGAAGCGAGCGTGTGCTTCATCATGTAACTGAAAGATATTAAAAACAACAATGTCTTTGGGTAGAAAAGAATTGAGTTTGTGGGTCAAATTTTGGGTGTCAATTGCCGATTCGTAATCAAAGTGGGCATACATTTTTTTGGCATGAACACCAGTATCTGTTCGGCCTGCGCCAACGATGTCAATATCTTTTTTTAATAATAATGATAAAGCCTTATTTAGGGTTTCCTGAACAGAATTAGCGTCAGGCTGGTATTGCCAGCCGTGGTAATTTGTTCCTTTATACCCTAATTCGATAAAATATCTCAATGTTGAAGTGCCTAAATTTATGAGGCGTAAAGGTACAAAGGTTTTTAAATTGGATGTTTAAAGTTTTCATAATTTCGTTGGTTATATTTGTAACTTCAAAACTATATAGCTTCAGCACCTTAGTCCCTTTTACCTTGAAAAAAATCTTACTCCTTTCCGATACGCACAGTCATATTGATGATACTATTTTGAAATACGTTCACCAAGCCGATGAAGTATGGCATGCCGGCGACATTGGCGATTTAAAAGTGACAGATACTATTCAAGCGATAAAACCCTTGCGAGGCGTTTATGGTAATATTGATGATGATAAAGCGCGAATGGAATTCCCGCTGAACAATCGTTTTTTTTGTGAAGGTGTTGATGTTTGGATAACCCATATTGGCGGTTATCCCGGAAAGTACCACCAAGCGATTAGAATGGAGATACAGAACAATCCGCCCAAGCTTTTTATTTGTGGCCATTCGCACATACTTAAAGTGCAGTTTGATAAACAACTCAATTTATTGCATATGAATCCCGGTGCTTGTGGTATTTATGGCTTTCATCAGGTACGAACGATGTTGCGTTTCGAAATTGAGGGTGATAAGATTCAGCATTTGGAGATTATTGAAATTGGGAAGAAGTAATTTTAAACACAGATTTCTGTTGGAATATTAATTTGTGAAATCTTTGTTTTTTCAATAGCAGAAATAAAAAACCCGAACCATAAGATTCGGGTTTTTCGCAGCACTAAAAAACTAAGTTTATAGGTTTATCGCAATCGATCCACAGATTTTACGAGATCTTCATCCTTTTTAATGGCTTTGTTGGCCAAAACCAAAAGTACGATAGAAAAAATAGGTAAGAACATCCCAACACCTTTCTCAGAAATAGCTGTTTCTCCAGATGCCGTTAGCGTTCGATACACCAATAATCCTAATAAAATTAAATTCAATATCATATTCAATCTGCCCATGACAAATTGTTGTTGTCTTTTTGTGTGAGATAATATGCTCAATAATGACAAGGTACTGCTCAATCCGAACAATGCCGTGTAAGCAATATCCATCATAAAATAGAACGCTTTACCTGTTGCCTCTGTCCACAACGGAAACACAAAAGGTAAAACACCTGTGATGATTAGGGATGCTAGCAAATAATAAGTCTGTACTCTAAACATAATTCTCAAAAAAATGTTGCACAAAAATATAGTTTCTTTTTAAAAAATACTATTGCACGGTAAATATTTATTTGTATTATTGCATAACAAATCCGCAAGTACTTCATCTTCGGACTTTTCTATACCAATTATTTTCTACCCACATTTTAGTATTTTCCAGAAAACAAATTTAAATCAAAACAATATCCATGTTTGATATTTCCGCCTTAAAAGAAATGAAGCTTTCTGAGCTTCAAGATATTGCTAAATTAGCCAAAACCATTAAAGTTACTGGTGCCAAAAAAGAAACGCTGATTGCGCAAATTTTGGAACACCAAAACAAAGCTGTTGCCGAAGAACAACCCAAAGTTATTTCAGAACCTAGCAATAGTGAAACAACCAAGCAAAAACCATCCGACAATAAAACCAAAAGAGCCCGAATTACTCCTGAAACTAAGAAAGCAACCGAAAACAATCAAAGTGATTTGTTTGCCAATGAAGAACCGGCAGCAGTGGTAGCCGAAGCCCAAAGCGTTAGCGAACCATCGGAACAAAAACCGGCTTTTGAAAATAAAAACCCTAAGTTCAAAAAACCTTTCGATAAAAAGAAAAACGACAACAATACACAAACAGCACCATCATCGCAACCAACAGCAACTGAAATAGCAGTTACCGAAAAACCAACTGTTGAAAACACTAGCGATAGCGAACAGGCGCAGCAAACGGAATCCAATACAAACCAAAATACCGACGGCAATCGTCAGCAAAAACCCAAAAACCCGAACCAAAATCAAAATGGTAACGGTAACGCCAACAACAATAATCCCAACTTTAAAGGAAAAAAACACCCTAATTTCCGCGATGCTGATTATGAATTTGACGGAATCATAGAAAGTGAAGGCGTTTTAGAAATGATGCCGGATGGTTATGGCTTCTTGCGTTCTTCGGATTATAACTATTTGGCCTCTCCGGATGATATTTATTTATCTACTTCCCAAATCAGATTGTTCGGTTTAAAAACCGGTGATACGGTAAAAGGAGTAGTACGTCCGCCTAAAGAAGGAGAGAAGTTCTTCCCTTTAGTACGCGTTTTAAAAATCAATGGTCATGACCCCCAAGTGGTTAGAGACCGAGTTTCTTTCGAACATTTAACCCCGATTTTTCCAAAAGAAAAATTCAACATAGCCGATAAACAAGCCAGTGTGTCAACCCGAGTAATGGATTTGTTTTCACCCATCGGTAAAGGTCAGCGTGGAATGATTGTAGCCCAACCCAAAACCGGTAAAACAATGTTGCTCAAAGACATTGCCAATGCCATTGCGGCCAATCATCCCGAAGTGTATTTAATTGTATTGCTAATTGATGAAAGACCTGAAGAGGTAACCGACATGCAACGCAGTGTTCGCGGGGAAGTAATCGCTTCTACTTTCGACAGAGAACCAATGGAACACGTAAAAATTGCCAATATTGTTTTAGAAAAATCAAAACGTTTGGTAGAATGTGGTCACGATGTGGTGATTTTGTTAGACTCGATTACGCGTTTGGCCAGAGCATACAATACTGTGCAACCTGCTTCCGGTAAAGTATTATCGGGTGGAGTGGATGCCAATGCTTTGCAAAAACCAAAACGTTTCTTCGGTGCGGCTCGTAATGTAGAAAACGGTGGTTCTTTGAGTATCATCGCCACAGCTTTAACTGAAACGGGTTCTAAAATGGACGAAGTAATCTTCGAAGAATTTAAAGGTACTGGTAATATGGAGTTGCAATTGGATAGAAAAATTGCCAACCGCAGAATTTTCCCGGCCATCGATTTGACTTCGTCAAGTACGCGTCGTGATGATTTATTATTAGACGAAAAAACGTTACAAAGAATGTGGATTCTCCGCAAATTCTTGGCCGATATGAATCCGGTAGAAGCCATGGATACCATCAATGATAAGATTAAGAAAACCAGAAATAACGATGAATTCCTCATTTCGATGAACGATTAATCAGTATGGTTTCTGTTAAAAATAGAGTAATAAGGTTGTTGAACTATTGTTCGATGGCCTTATTTTGTTTAGGCTTATTTTCTTGTGCGCGTCAAGATACGGCCAATCCTGACTACCGTATTTCCGGAACGGTTTATAACTACTATAATTTTGGGATTCCCAATGTCAAAGTGTATTACAATGCCGATTCTTTTGTGGTAACCGATGCCCAAGGCAAATTTCAAATTGATACTGTAAATGGTGAAGTCAACTTGATGCCCCAAGATCCGTCCTATACTTTCACGCCCAATGCAATAGCAATTGCCGAAGAAAGTAACGGGCTCACTTTTTATGGCGCACCGGTAACTAGTGAAAACCCAAATTCAGCAGCGGTTTATCAATGGTTTAGTCAAATGCAATTGGCTAATGGTTTGGTTGAAAGTACAGAAAATGGCAATATTGTTTCTCTTTATGATAATGCTTTAGCGGCTTTGGTTTTTATTGCCAAAGGAGACCGACTAAAAGCAGAAAAGCTTTTCAATTTTTTTAATGGCCGCATTTCTAGTGAACTTGACGCCGGAACGGGTGGTTTTGCCCAATTTAGAAATGCTGACGGAATTCCAAACGGAGCCAGATGGATGGGCGATAATTGTTGGCTTTTAATTGCCCTAAATAATTACGCGGCCAAATACAACAGCACAGCTTACAGTAATTTGCAAAATCATTTGGCAACATGGATTAGATCACTTCAAAATCCGAATGGTAGTTTGAATGCCGGCTATGATAACAATGGCTTAATAAATATTCAAGTGACCGAAGGAATGATAGATGCTTATAATGCTATTTTGGGTTATGATACTTTTCACCAAAAATTATTGGCTTTTTTAGCACAAGACCGATGGGTAGCTTCCAACCAATCGTTGTTGGCTTATCCTAACAATTACTACCAATATGCATTAGATAATTTCTCTTGGGGTTATTGCGCCTTTCAGAATTTCCCTAACAGTACTTTCTCAAGCAGTGTTACACTTTTTCGAACCAGTAAAATTGCAACAGCAACCGGCCAAAACATCACGGGCTTTTGTTTTGATATAGACAGAGATACCGTTTGGTTTGAAGGTACAGGGGAAATGATTGTTGCCTATCAAAAAGCCGGTATGGTATCACAATCAAGTTATTATATAGCAGAGATGGAAAAAGGATTGGTAAACAGTAGTTTGTACCCCAATGCTAAAGGCATTCCTTATGCTACAAATATAGGAACCGGATATGGTGCCGGACTTTTGTGGTCGGGTGCTGATACTAAACCTTGTGTATCATCGAGTGCTTGGTTTCTTTTTGGCATACTTCATTTTGATCCCATGGCTGTCGGCTACTCTAAAAATTGCCCGATTGCTGACCAATTTTGGATAGATTGATAGTTGCATTCCCACTCACAAATGAGCCGTTTTTATTGATTTAATGATGGCTTTTTTTTATTAAAATGTCATCTTGTCATATTTAGCCACTTTAAAACTGACAATTTAATACCAACCGCCGCTTGGCACAATAGTTGTCATTTGGCAAAGCGTACAACACAAAGTACTATTCACTCGTTGAGGAATAATCAAAAAATAAATTAAAAAGGAGAAAATAAAAATGGGAAAAATTATTGGTATCGACTTAGGTACAACCAACTCTTGTGTGGCCGTTATGGAAGGTGGAGAACCAGTTGTAATTGCTAACGCAGAAGGTAAAAGAACAACACCGTCTGTAATTGCTTTTGTAGAAGGTGGTGAAATTAAAGTGGGAGATCCTGCGAAAAGACAAGCGGTGACAAACCCAACTAAAACCATAGCGTCAATCAAACGTTTTATGGGTAACAAATACACAGAAAGTGCTAAAGAAGCTTCAACGGTAGCTTACAAAGTGGTAAAAGGTGACAATGACACACCACGTGTGGATATCGACGGAAGACTATACACACCACAAGAATTGTCAGCCATGACACTTCAAAAAATGAAAAAAACAGCAGAAGACTATTTAGGTCATGCCGTTACCGAAGCAGTTATCACTGTTCCGGCTTACTTTAACGATGCACAACGTCAGGCGACGAAAGAAGCCGGAGAAATTGCTGGACTTAAAGTAATGCGTATCATCAATGAGCCAACTGCTGCGGCCTTGGCTTACGGATTAGACAAAGCAGGAAAAGACCAAAAAATTGCTGTATATGATTTAGGTGGAGGTACATTTGATATCTCAGTTCTTGAATTAGGCGATGGTGTTTTCGAAGTATTGTCAACCAATGGTGATACTCACTTAGGTGGAGATGACTTTGACCAAGTAATCATCGATTGGATGGCTAACGATTTCAATACGGAAGAAGGTGTTGATTTGCGTAAAGACCCAATGGCATTACAACGTTTAAAAGAAGCAGCTGAAAAAGCAAAAATCGAATTGTCTTCTTCTACGCAAACCGAAATCAACTTGCCTTATGTTACGGCTACTGCTTCAGGTCCGAAACACTTAGTAAAAACATTGACTCGTGCTAAATTTGAGCAATTGGCAGAAACTTTGGTAAAACGTTCTATGGAACCGGTTATCAAAGCCTTAAAAGATGCCGGTTTATCAACTTCAGATATCGACGAAGTAATCTTGGTTGGAGGTTCTACAAGAATCCCGGTTATCCAAGAACAAGTAGAGAAATTCTTTGGTAAAAAACCATCAAAAGGAGTTAATCCGGATGAAGTTGTAGCGATTGGTGCTGCTATTCAAGGTGGCGTTTTAACCGGAGACGTAAAAGATGTATTGTTACTAGACGTTACGCCTTTATCTTTAGGAATTGAAACTATGGGGAATGTAATGACTAAATTAATCGAGTCAAATACCACCATTCCAACCAAAAAATCACAAGTATTCTCAACAGCTGCTGACAATCAGCCAAGTGTTGAAATCCACGTGATCCAAGGGGAAAGAACCATGGCTGCAGATAACAAAACCATCGGTCGTTTTCACTTAGACGGTATTCCGCCTGCGCCAAGAGGTGTGCCTCAAATTGAAGTAACTTTCGATATTGATGCCAATGGTATCATCAAAGTATCGGCTACTGATAAAGGAACAGGTAAATCTCATGACATTCGTATCGAAGCATCTTCAGGATTGACTCCGGAAGAAATCGAAAGAATGAAAAAAGATGCCGAAATGAACGCAGAGTCAGACAGACAAGCAAAAGAGAAAGCAGATAAATTAAACGAAGCCGACAGTATGATTTTCCAAACAGAAAAGCAATTGGGTGAATTTGGTGATAAATTATCTGAAGGAAACAAAACAGCTATCCAATCGGCTTTAGACGAATTGAAAGTGGCTTTTGAATCAAAAGACGTGGCAACCATCCAACCGGCTTTAGACAAAATCAACGAAGCTTGGAAAAATGCTTCCGAAGAAATGTACAAAGCACAAGGCGAAGGTCAAGCGCAAGAAGCCCAACCACAAGGTGAAGCCCAAGGCGATAACACGCAAGATGTAGAATTTGAAGAAGTGAAGTAGCCACAGGCGCGTTAGCCTTTTATAAATTCAATACAAAATTAAAACCCGAGTTATTCTTAACTCGGGTTTTTTTATTTCATAATCTTACTTTCATCTTCAGCAGTGTTTGGCATCTTCATTATGACAAGTGTGTGGGGAAATGTTATGGCAGCT
>JBDLVY010000021.1:0-9455 GCA_039804545.1 Bacteroidota bacterium
ATAATCCTGCTAAGCGATAACCGTTAAACGAACTAAAGTCCGTATACCTGACTGCCACAGGCAGTCCTCCTCTTAATATCAAATCACCCCGACTAATAAATCCTTTCTGTACAAACAGAAGGGATTTTTTATTTCAAATAAATTCAGGTTTACCTGAAAATTTATTTGAAATAAAAAAGACGAGCAGTTTGTCAAAACTGCTAAAGGATTTATTTGTAATAGAGCCCCAAATCAGGATCATAAAATAATCCTGCTAAGTCATAACAGTTAAACGAACTAAAGTTCGTATACCTGACTGCCACAGGCAGTCCTCCTCTTAATATCAAATCACCCCGACTAATAAATCCTTTCTGTGCAAACAGAAGGGATTTTTTATTTGAAATAAATTCAGGTTTACCTGAAAATTTATTTCAAATAAAAAAGACGAGCAGTTTGTCAAAACTGCTAAAGGATTTATTTGTAATTGAGCCCCAAATCAGAACATACAATACTGCAAAATAGTTCACTTATAGACGATTCATCCCTCTTTTCTCAATTCTCTATTTTCTATTCTCTATTTTCTTTTTTCTTTTCTCTAAAAAATAAAATGCGCTTCCGATATAATTTCTATTTTTGTTCTCAGTAAAAATAACACAACTCTATATGCTGATTATTGGAATTGCCGGTGGAACAGGAAGTGGTAAGACAACCGTTGTTCACCAAATCATGAATGAATTGCCAGAGACCGAAGTTGGTGTCATTTCTCAAGATTCTTATTATAAGGAAAATCATAATTTAAGTTTTGAAGAAAGATCCTTAATCAATTTTGACCATCCTCGTGCTATTGATTTTGAACTTTTGGTTAAACAATTAAAAGACTTAAAAGCGGGCAAAACCATTGAACAACCAGTGTACTCTTTTATTACTCACAACAGAACCGATGATACCATAGTAACCCATCCGCGAAAAGTAATGATTGTAGAGGGCATTTTAATTTTGACCAATCCTGAACTACGCGATTTATTTGACGTCAAAGTATTTGTACACGCCGATTCAGATGAACGCCTAATCAGGAGGTTAAAAAGAGATATCGCCGAAAGAGGACGTGATATGGAAGAAGTACTTAACCGTTACCAAACGACTTTAAAACCCATGCACCAACAGTTTATTGAGCCTACCAAAGTCTTCGCCGATATTATCATCCCCAATGACAAATACAATACGGTAGCCATTGACGTAGTTAGAGCGGTAATCAACCAAAGAATTACTTAAATTTTACTATCATGAGCGTATTTAAAAACCTGACCGACACCTACCCTATTCTGAAAATTCTCGGAAACCGGTATGTTATTGTTTTGGTTTTTTTTATTGTTTGGATGCTTTTTATAGACAACACTTCTTACATGGAGCAAAGGGTATTAAACCATCAACTCGATGAACTGGAAGACAACAAAAAATACTATCAGGACGAAATTAGAAAAGATGATGAAAATATCAAACTCCTAAAAAATCCTGACCAAATCGAAAAATACGCCCGCGAAAAATACTATATGAAACGCGACAGCGAAGACGTTTACATCATCGAATTTGAAGAAGATTCGCTGAAAGAAGAACAGTCAAAGTCAAAATCTTTATAACTCTTAATCATGGCTGACAATTTATTCAATGAGTTCGAACCGGTGTCTTACAAACAGTGGAAACAACAAATTCAATACGAACTCAAAGGCGCCGATTATAACGAAACTTTAGTTTGGGAATCTCCCGAAGGTATCAAAGTAAAACCTTTCTACCACGGTGATGAATCTGAAATGAAGTTGGAACGCACAGCCAAAGACAAAACATTTTCCATACTGCAAAATATTTTTGTTCACGATATCAAAAAATCAAACGAACGCGCTTTAGACACATTAAAGAGAGGTGCCGAAAGCATTCGGTTTACCATCGAAAACGAAACGATTGCTTTGGAAGAGTTAATGCAAAATCTTCCTTTTGGCAACGTGCAATATTTTTTTTATTTGCCTTTCCTTTCAATCGATTTCGCAAATAAAATCTATGATTTTGCTGCAAAAAACAACGCCAATATTTCCCTCCAAATTGACCCCGTCGGACAGTTAACAAAAGAGGGCAATTGGTTTGATAACTTAGACAAAGATTTTAACAAACTGAATAGCATTGCATCAAAATCAACTATTTCTTACTTAAATATCAGTAGCGGGATTTACCAAAATGCCGGTGCCAATATGGTGCAACAATTAGCGTATACTTTGGCTCACGTCAATGAATATTTTAATCGAATTCCAAACCTCAATCAGCCCATAACTATTGAAGTCGCCGTTGGTACCAATTACTTTTTTGAAATGGCCAAATTGCGTGCGTTAAGACTATTGTTTCAAACATTAGCCGCAGCTTACAACCACGAATTAGACTGCCATATCATCGTGACACCTACCAAACGCAACAAAACGTTATACGATTACAACGTCAACATGCTGCGTACTACAACCGAATGCATGTCGGCGATTTTGGGAGGTGCCGATAGTATTGCGAATTTGCCTTACGATGCTTTGTACCATAAAGACAATGAATTTGGTGACCGAATTGCGCGCAATCAATTGTTGGTGCTAAAACATGAAAGTTATTTCGATAAAGTCAATAACGCTGCCGATGGCGCTTATTATATCGAATCGTTGACCGAACAATTGGCCGAAAAAGCATTGCTTCTTTTCAAAGATATCGAAGCGAATGGTGGTTTAATCACACAATTAATCGAAGGAAACATCCAAAAAAAAATCAGCGAAAGTGCTGCCAAAGAACAGGAATTATTTGACAGCGGTAAAGAAGTTTTATTGGGCACCAACAAATACCCCAACAAAAACGACAACATGAAACACGACTTGGAATTGTATCCCTTCGTCAAACAAAACCCACGCAAAACGTTAATCACCCCGATCATAGAAAAACGTTTGGCCGAAAAACTAGAACAGGAACGTTTATCCCAAGAAGCATAATCATGAGAAAGGATATTCAACATATAAAACTAGAGCAATCAGCCGTTAGCAGTCAGCCAAAAGCTAATAGCCAAAAGCTAAAAGCTGACAGCTTTACAACTGCCGAAAACATCGAAGTCAAACCAACCTATTCGAAAGAAGACATAGCCGATTTAGAACACCTTGGTTTCGGAGCCGGCTTTGCGCCAAATCTTCGCGGACCTTATGCAACCATGTACGTGCGCCGTCCGTGGACGATTCGCCAATATGCCGGATTTTCTACTGCCGAAGAAAGTAATGCGTTTTACAGAAGAAACTTAGCCGCCGGACAAAAAGGTTTATCGGTCGCTTTCGATTTAGCCACACACCGCGGTTATGATTCTGACCATGAAAGAGTGGTTGGCGATGTGGGAAAAGCAGGAGTTGCGATAGATTCTGTGGAAGACATGAAAGTGTTGTTTGACCAAATTCCGTTAGATGAAATGTCGGTTTCCATGACGATGAACGGTGCGGTTTTACCCATCATGGCTTTCTACATTGTTGCTGCCGAAGAGCAAGGCGTTGCCCCGGAATTACTTTCGGGTACGATACAAAACGATATTTTGAAGGAGTTTATGGTGCGCAATACTTATATCTATCCGCCTACGCCTTCGATGAAAATCATTGCGGATATCTTTGAATACACCAGCAAAAAAATGCCGAAATTCAATTCGATTTCTATATCGGGTTACCATATGCAAGAAGCCGGAGCTACCGCCGATATTGAGTTGGCTTACACCCTAGCCGATGGTTTAGAATACATCCGAACAGGCTTAGCTACGGGAATGAAAATTGATGAATTTGCACCTCGCCTTTCGTTCTTTTGGGCCATTGGAATGAATCATTTTATGGAAATTGCCAAAATGCGCGCCGGAAGAATGTTGTGGGCCAAATTGCTGAAACAATTCAATCCACAAGACGAAAAATCATTGGCACTTAGAACGCATTGCCAAACATCGGGTTGGAGTTTAACCGAACAAGATCCGTTTAACAACGTGGCACGAACCACTGTTGAAGCCGCCGCTGCTGCCTTTGGCGGAACGCAATCGTTGCACACCAATGCTTTAGATGAAGCCATCGCGTTACCCACCGATTTCTCAGCACGTATTGCCAGAAACACTCAGATATTTTTACAGGAAGAAACCAAAATTTGCAAAACGGTTGACCCTTGGGCAGGCAGTTATTACGTAGAAAGTTTAACCGCTGAAATTGCCTCCAACGCTTGGGCACTAATCGAAGAAGTAGAAGCCTTAGGCGGCATGACCAAAGCCATCGAAGCGGGCATTCCTAAACTTAGAATTGAAGAAGCCGCAGCACGTAAACAAGCGCGTATCGACAGTGCACAAGATATTATCGTGGGGGTCAACAAATACCGTTTAGACAAAGAAGATCCGTTGCACATTTTGGACGTGGATAACCAAATGGTGCGCAAACAACAAATCGAACAATTACAACAGATAAAAGCCACCCGTAACAACGATAAAGTGAAAGCGTGTTTGGCCAAATTAACCGATTGTGCGAAAAACGGAAACGATAATTTATTATCTTTAGCCGTAGAAGCAGCCCGAAACCGAGCCACCTTAGGAGAAATTAGTGATGCCTTAGAGGAAGTTTTCGGACGCTATAAAGCACAAATCAGAAGTTTTAGCGGCGTGTACAGCAAAGAAATTAAAAACGACGAGAGCTTTGAAAAAGCCAAACAATTAGCCGACGCTTTCGCCAAGAAAGAAGGTCGCCGACCGCGTATCATGATTGCCAAAATGGGACAAGACGGTCACGACCGCGGCGCCAAAGTAGTAGCTACTGGTTACGCCGATGTTGGTTTTGATGTTGACATCGGTCCGTTATTCCAAACTCCGGAAGAAGCAGCGAAACAAGCCGTGGAAAACGACGTGCACATTTTAGGCGTTTCGTCCTTAGCAGCCGGACACAAAACACTAGTTCCTCAAGTAATCGATGAACTTAAAAAATACGGTCGTGAAGACATTATGGTGATTGTAGGCGGTGTGATTCCCACTCAAGATTACCAATTCCTCTTTGATGCCGGTGCCGTAGCAGTATTTGGACCGGGTACGAAGATTAGTGAGGCGGCGATACAGATTTTGGAGGTTTTGTTGGAAGAATAACAAATTTTTTAAATATTAAAATCCTATCTTATTTTAAATTAGATGGGATTTTTTTTGCTTAATTGAATTCAGGTTCTAAACAAATATTAAAATTCGGATTTACTTTCACTTATCCACCAAATTTCATACTTTTAAACCCCAATTCCCTATAAATCAATAGCAATCAAATTATTGAGGGTAAAGAATTCTATGAAAAAATGGTTTTACAGCATTGTAATCGTATGGCTTTTGCTATGTCCAATAGCAGGCTTTAGCTTTACTATAACTGTGACCGCAACCCAGGAAAATTGTGCTGGCAACGGAACCATTACCATCAATGTAAGCAATCCCGATCCGGCAGGATCCATCGTTTATGTAGTCTATAAATTACCCGATCTCACAACTCCGTTTGCTTCTTCTAATTCAAATGTAATCAACGGACTTACAGCTGGAAACTATCACATCATAGTGAGAGAAACTGTTGGAAGTACCACTACTGTCCAAGAAGTTGATGTGACCATCAGCAGTACCGTAACTCCGTTATCTTATAGCATACAAACTACCAATGAGGCTTGTTCAGATAACAGCACAGTGGTGGTCAATTCTTTAACGGGGATCGCTTCAATCTATGAAATTTTCTCAGGCCCGATAACTTTTCCACCCCAATCAAGTAATACCTTTTCCGGTCTGCCGATAGGAGTTTACCGCATAAAAGTCATAGACAATTGTGGTAATGCCTTGGTACAAACCTTTGTGGTTGCTAATAATCCGGAAGGTTTAAGTCTTTCGCCTACTGATTTTACCAATACCGTTCCACCTTCCTGTACTGAAATTATCGCCTCTAATACGATAACCCCGACTCAAGGAACTGTTATTGCTTATCCGCTTACAATTGAATACATTCTTTATTTACCGGGCGGAACGACTGAAAATAGAGATATCATTTTAAATACTGGCCATCCAAATTCAGAAGTGCTTACCCAAACATTTCCGTTTTTTGTCAACCAAAGTTATCCTTACCAAATCAATATTACCGATGCCTGTGGTGTTACTTATCCTTTTAATTTTGAGGTAATCAATGATATTGTTTTAGATTCCAGTGTTCAGGATTTGGAATGTGACCGGCATTATTTTATCTTAACCACACTCAACAACACTGGCACTTTTACGCTGAATTTTGATGTGGCTCCAACAGGCTTTGACCCGGCCATTTTTAACAGTAGCTATCCCGGACCTTTTACCCAATCGGCACAAGTTTTCGGTAGTCAGACTCAACCTGTACCTATAGGAAACTACACTGTGACGGTAACCGATTCTTGCGGCAAAACCACTACTTATGAATTTGAAGTCGAATCCGAACCCATTCAACCCAATGTAGTGGGAAACAATCGTGGCTGTTTATCCAATGACGGTCAAATCATTGCTTTTCTTTCTCCCAATAAAATTACAACGGCAACCGTTACATCGGCTCCAGCCACTTACCCATTTCCAATACCGCATGACGTTTCGGCCTTGATTAATGGCGGGGGAGTTTTAGTGATAGACCCTGTACCTTTTGGAGATTACACCTTAAACCTAACCGATGAATGCGGCAATGTCATAGAGGGATTAAATGTTTCTGTTTTACCTTATGTTGATTTGGGTGTCGCTTCAAAAGTATTATCTGGATGTGGTCGTGGTGAAGGTTCTGTTGAAATCAGCAGCAACAACGGAGCACTGACTTCAGTCATTATTACCAATGCTCCTAGTAACTTTCCCTTTCCTTTACCTTACGATGCTTCCAATAACATAGTAGCTTCGGGCAAACTCTATCTGAACAATCTTCCTGCGGGAAATTATGTTTTTAACACCACTGACAGTTGTGGTTTTACTAAATCAACTACAATAGTAATTGAAGGCTACATTGTTAACAACAGCTCTTTTTCTATAGTGGTAGGTTGTGGCTCTTTTGATTTGCCGCTGACTTTTTCCAGTAATTTAACCCGTCCTGAAACCTTTTGGCTCCAAAAATTACTCAACCCTGATACCGATACATGGGGACATCCAGAAACTGAAATAGCTTATGTTCCGAATGCAGTGCCAGATGCTACAACCGGAATTCCGTTGCAAAATAACACGACCAATTTGAATCTGATTTTTAACGGCACATTCAGAATTGTACACCATTTTACTTCGTACAATAACGGTAGCGATATGAACGCCAATATTGTTGCTAATGAAATAAAAGACTGTATTGAAATTCTGGCACCCACTTTAACCTTTGACAGGGTTTTAGATATCATCGATGTTTATCGGGTGCCGTGTACCACAAATGGTAATCTCGACATTATTCTTTTTACTACCGGTCAACCGCCTTTGCATTTTACCATCATCGAAAAAGACGGCAATCCGTTTTTTATAGACAATGGTACCTCCTATGTTTTTTATAATTTACAACCTGCGATTTACAAATTCCAAATTGAAGACAATTGTGGCAATACGATCATTCGCAATTTTGATGTATCCGATTTGGAATCCTTGGTGATTGTTTATCCGTCATGTAACTTGGTCAATTGCTCAACCACCATATCCGGAAATGAAACTTTTAACTTGTCGGCCCAAACCCCAATTATAATGGGGATTCAATCGCCAACCAATTATACTATTTCCTACCACAATAGCTTAGTTGAGGCCGAAAACAATGTCAATCCTATAACCAATATTACAAACTTTAATCCTGCAACTAATCCTCAAACCGTTTATGTAAGATTGATTTTTAACCAGTTTCCCAATTGTTACCAAACCGGTTCTTTTGAGTTGATTACCGGTCAAAAACCAAGAATTCCATTGAGTGCTGAATTTTCACTTTGTGATGGGCAACCGGTTGAACTAAACGCCGGTATAGGAAACTTACCAACCACTACTTATTTGTGGTCAAATGGTCTTACCGACTCCATTGTCACTATAAGTGAACCCGGAACGACTAATATTTCAGTTACGGCTACTAACGAGTTTGGTTTGTGCAACAATGTAACTCAAACCTGCAATACATCAAGTGATATCATAGTAAATATTGCCACAGTGCCTGAAATTGATTTTATAGCCACCTATGATTGGACCTCCAATGACAACGGCATTACTGTAGTAACTACCCAACCGGGCGATTTTGAATATTCGATTGATGGAATACGCTACCAAACGGATAATGACTTCACCCATTTATTGCCTGGTCTTTATACCGTTTATGTTCGTGATATTAATGGCTGCCAAATTATAACGCGCGAAGTTTGGTTGCTTAATTACCCTCACTATTTCACCCCAAATGGTGATGGAATACACGATTATTGGTCTATTAAAAATTCTGAAAAAGAACCTAATTTTCAAGTCTATATTTATGACCGCTATGGCAAACTCATCACCGGATTTCCGTCTGGTAGTATAGGTTGGGATGGCACTTTAAACGGAAGATTACTGTTTTCCGATGATTATTGGTTTGTAGTGCATCGCCAAGACGGCCGAATTTTAAAAGGTCACTTTACTTTAAAGCGATAAAATAAATTAATAGCGAATCGCTAAGCCAAAACAATCAGCATTAAAACATACTGATATTCAATAATTTACACCTACCTTTAACAACCTTCAATCTTGTGGAGTAACCTAAAATTACTAATCATTAAAATCAATAATTTTATGAAAAACAAGATTTTAAAAGGAATTGCCTTAGGTATAATTATGACCATCGTCATGGCCTGTAATCCCAAAAAAGAAGAAACAACTGCAGAATCTCCCGCAGTTGACACAGCACTAATCAAAACAGAGCTTCAGGCCATGGAAAATGCATTTGCTGATGCAATCAATTCAGGGAAAACCGAAACTATTGTCTATTATGCTGAAGATGCCACTAGTTATGCGCAAAACAAATCTCCTTTGATAGGGAAAACCGCCATTGACAAATCAATCCAAGAGGAGAATGAAACCATGCCCAAAGGAAGCAAAGTTACCTATACTGTTAATGAAGTTGATGCTTCCAATGACGGCAATATGGTAGTGGAATTTGGGAGCTATAAAGTAGTAGATTCTACTGATGTTGTTTTAGCTGACGGAAACTACATGAGCTTATTTCATAAAAAAGACGGTAAATATGTTTGCGTAAGAGACATGAGTGCCTCTGTCTTACCGGTGAATAAAAAGTAAAGCCAACATACCCAATCAAAGCACTTCTGAAAAGAGGTGCTTTTTTTTTGCCGATTAAATAAAAAAGCTTCTAAATATTTAGAATTATGTAAATATTCACTACTTTTATAATTCCCCAGTCTTGTTACGTAACCTAAAATTTAGTAACTAAAACCACGAATTTATGAAAAAC
>JBDLVY010000022.1:0-4410 GCA_039804545.1 Bacteroidota bacterium
TCTCTGATGTTCTCTCTTTCGGCAGCATTTGCTGTATTGTTAATTAATTGCTCTAAACGAATATCTTGGTTAAAAGGATCATATTCCGGAGTAATTATTTCTTCTCCTACTGCATAATTGAACGGTAAATTAATGCCCCATTTTTTAGGTAATAATTTGCCCAAGCTAAAATTGGTCACAATATTATATTGCTGAACATCTTCTCTGCTTCTTTCATTTGGTCCTTCTTCTAAAGCGCCAAAACCGATGGTACTCATTCTACCCGTCGCAGAAACTGTAGCAAAGTCGGCCATATTAGAATCAACATTCAGCACGGCTGCCATACCGCCTTTATTATTCATATCGGCCAAACGCAATTCGTTAAACCAAACTTCTCCTCTTACCCTATCGGTATGGTTATTTTTAATCCCAACCATTAAGGTTCTCACCAATCCGAAATTAGGATTTCCTTTAATCCCTAATCGCAAAGTTTCATCTCCATCGCCTTCGGTTGTATTATCGTCAGGATAATAAACCCCGTCTGCTGAAGATGGTAAAGAGGCAAAATTAAAACTTAGCGCCTCTACTTTCATTTTGGTTAATAAAGACATGGCCAAATTAATTTCGTTCTCATCCGGCCAAATTAAATCCGGATCGGATGTTACAGGAACCGTAACTTTTAGCGGAATCTCTACTTGATAATAGTTATTGGTAAAGTCATTTCCAAATCGGATAAAGGCTATCATTTGATTGTCTTGAAGTGGCGAAGTATCGGTTGGCAATGCTTCTGCGTGTAAAAACATTTTCAGTTTGTTGAACTGACGCATATCGACTTGAACATTTTTAAATACCGCTCTTGAGTCGCCTATTTCCAAACCTTCACCAGCTGCTCTTAATGACAAAGACTGTTCGTTTTGACTGATGACTTGATTGTTGTTATTGGCTTCTTCTCTAACAACACCCGGAGGCAATACATAAGGAATTGGCAATCTTTGAGCATTTTCCTGAATATTGACTGCTAAAACGTCAAAGTTAGTATCGTCATCATCCGGATCACTATCGGTTGGCTGGAAAGAGTTCTCATATCTTCTCCATTCGCCACGAACCAAATCTAGAGCCCCAAAACGCAACGTTACAGGTTCTGAAAATCCGGTCATGAACATTCTCATGAAACGAATAGAGCGGAAATCAGAGATACTTCCGATAGTAGATGTTGGCTGAGTTACCGGAATTTTAAATTGGTACCAACGGGCACTGGTTGTTGAACCATTGGGCAAGTTGGGTATTTGGGTTTCTCTAACATCCGTAATATAGTTTTGACCAACTGTCATGTTAGGCTGAATGTCAATTTTATATTCATAGTAAGCATTAACCGTATTCATGGTGTTGTCACGGTTGATGTCTTCAACATCCGGAATGGTCGTAGAACCTCGGTTAGCATCAGAAACACCCACAGGTGAATTGCCTTCCAAACCGTTATAATTTTTGTAGCGTTCTTGCACACTGGTTCCGGTAGCACTTAAAAAGTATTGGTAATTATCGGCGGCAGGATCGGATAATGAGGCATATCCTCCGATACCGGCTAAAGTACTTTCTGCCTCATCATTGAAACCGTCAAAACCAACATCTTGCGATGCTCTATTGGCACCATCAACATCAAAAGCATAAATAAGCGATTGTGAAGAAGGAACTCTTCCCCAAACCGTAGGACTGGTTAAAGCAGTTGAAGATGGTCCTGATGGCAAACCGTTTTCGTATTGTTTGCGTTCATCTTTCAAGATGTCTTCGGATATTTCCCCTAAGTTAAAATACAACTGACCTACATTGGTATTATTGGGTACCGCAGATGGATTGGCCGGATCATAATAAGGATCCATAACCCAAAATTGAATGTATTCTACATTACTTTGTTCAAAGTTGGTTGAATTAATAGCCCGTGTTATTCCACCAAAATTGTCTTCCGGATTTGCGAAGCCTGAAGTATTTAATCCTTCCGGATTGAAATTATAAGGTCCTCTTTCATTGGGATAAAAGGTTAAATCCAAAGTGTTTATTACGGTTGTTTGCCCTACCGTTAATTCCTGGTTAGGGAACAATTCATTGTTAAAAATTCTTCGGGTACTGTTTAATGAAATACCATCTTGTCCAATATCACCCGGTGTTTGCACATAAATGGTTGGGTCAATAGTGTACCAATTCAACTTGGCTCTTTTAAAACCATACTGTAAGTCTACTTGAGTGGCACCAAAATCTGGATAATCCACACCCGATTGCCATTTTGGAACACTGGATAATGTCCAAGATAATGGCGAACGCATATCAATGGTAGTTTGTGAACCCTCAAAGTCATCTACATATACAGTAGCTTCTCCCTGAAACTGATCAGCTTTAGGTGTATCGGGTTGTAAAAACGCAATTTCTCCTCTTACTGATAAATTTGAAGGCACGTCTGTATCAACATTAGGTAATTTATTAGCCAATCGGGTTAAAAAAGGAACTTCTGTTGAATAATTAGCATTGAAACCAAAAATGGTATTGTTAACTGATTCTTGACCGTAATTGGATTTTTGAGTAAAAGGTCTTTCGGTCATTTTGATAAAAGTACCACCCACCAAAAACTTATCTGAGAATTTGTGTTCAACATTAATCCCCATAAACCTTCTGGTTTGTTGACCAAAAGTGGCATTGTTCTCTACCGATACCTGAATTGGTGTATTTGACGCTTGTAAGGAAGGATCTAAAATTTGAACTCTTCCCGCTTGGTAATTAACGCTATAATCAATCCCTTCTTGTAAAACTCTTCCACCTGCGGTAACTACCACTGAACCTCTCGGAACATTATAAGCTCCGATAGGAATCCCATCTCCTCCGGCTGATTTGAATCTTCCTTTTAATTGGAATTTATTTTTAGCAGCATCTTGCAAAGCGCCGGCTTGCGTACTCGAATACATACTTCGGAAAACAAATTTTTGTTGGTTACCGTTATAAGAGTTCTCATCGTAATAATTTTCAGCGCCTAATTTTAATTTGTCAAAAATAAGTTTCCCAAAAGGTTCTACTGTGGTGAAAATAATTCTACCGTTTTGTTGGTCTACGGTCAATCCCGGCATAAAGTCAAAGAATCCGTCTCCTCCGGCTTGCGGGTCATTGTTATAATTTAATCGATCCACATTAAATACTTTTATCAATGGCGTTTCGGCCACTAACATATTTGCATCGGTAGTCGTTGGAAAAGGAGTTCCATCCACCGGTGTGATGTAATTTATTGGAGAAGGATCGGTATATAAAATATTCATCCTGAAATCTTCTTGCTCTAATTGGAAAGCGCCTGGAATTTGGTAGATGTTTTTCATCATCAAATTCCAAATTGGTCTTTGAACATTAGTCAAATTACTTTTCAGCATTTTCAAAATCAAACTCTGAGAGGTTACAGTTTGATTCGCAGGATCGGTTGCATCAACCACTGTTGCGTCTACTCCATCTGTACCAAATTCACCCACTTGATATACCTCATCACCAATGGTATATTGGTAAGCTACTGCCAAAACTTCATCATTTGCCAATCGTTGTTGTAAGGAAACATAACCCAATTGAGGATGATAAGTGAATTCGTTGGCGGCTAATTTTCGAGCATTCTCTAATTTAGAATAATCGGTTCCTTCATCTGCTATAGATTCCGGAGTTGGAGATGTTACCGGAGCGTAAGTAAACCCTTGTGAAGAGGTAACAATATCTCGTATACTGGCATTTAAAATTCCACCTCCTGAAGTTATTAATCCCGGATCGTATTTGTTGTTTTTATTATCTGTAGGAGCATCAACAGACGTAGTCAAAAAGAAGTTGTTGTTGTTTATTTCATTTTGCTCTACAGCCACAATTTTATCATCGGTAAAACCGCTCAATCTGGATTCTCCCAAATCCTGAAGCGCAATGATATTTCTCAAATTGTTATTGGTAGTACTTACACGATTTTGTCTGTTGGTCACCCATACTTCAATTCTGGTAATTTGAACACGACTGCTTATTAAAGGATAATTTTGAAGCGCTTCGTCGTATTTATTTCTAAAATATTGCGATAAGAAAAAGTGTCTGTCTGAATCATAATCTAATCCGAAGATTTCAAAATCCTGAATGGTTCCGCCACCTTGCGATATAACCGATTTGGTTTGTGACTTTTGCTCAGAAAAAACACCGGTTACTGTGGTTTTACCAAATTGCAATTGGGCTTTGACCCCAAATAAACTTTGGGCACCCCGAATTAAAGAATTGGTCAGTGGCATACTCACGTTTCCGACTTCAATTTTCTGAATGATATCGTCTTCGGTTGGGGTGTATTCTAATTTGATTAAGTTTTGAAAAGCAAAAGTCGATTCGGTATCGTAATTGGCATTCACGTTTAAACGCGTTCCCACTTTTCCCATCAAACTCATG
>JBDLVY010000023.1:0-7052 GCA_039804545.1 Bacteroidota bacterium
AAAAAAATGAATCAAGAAGCCAAAAGTCATGGGTTTAAAGATGCTTTTATTGTAACTACAATAGGAGGAAAGACTACTGCGGTAAAAAATTAAAAAAGATTAATACTTATTTTGAAATTGATAAAACAAATGAAAGGAATTGCGTTCGTAGGTACGATGTTATTATTTATTTCTAATTTGGCCTATGCCCAATCGGGTAAGTTTAAAGTTGCCCTGGATGCCGGTCACGGAGACCATGATTATGGCGCCGTATACAATGGCCACATCGAAAAGAAAATTGCCCTAGCAGTGGTGCTGAAAGTGGGAAAGATTTTAGAAAGTAAATCAGGTGTAGACGTAATCTATACCAGAAAGAATGACACTTTTGTCGATTTGATTGAGCGTGCTAATATCGCTAACAGAGCCGACGCCAGTATATTTGTTTCTATCCACTGTAATGCCAATAAAAATTCGGCAGCTTGCGGTTCTGAAACGTATGTTATGGGTATGTCTAAAAATGCTTCCAATTTAGAAGCGGCCAAGAAAGAAAATGAGGTAATTACCATGGAGAAAGATTACCAACAAAAATACAAAGGCTATGATCCAAAATCGCCCGAGAGTATTATTGGTTTGACCATGATGCAGGAAGAGTATTTGGAAAGCAGTATTGCCTTGGCTGGTAAAATTCAGAACCACTTTATAGATGATTTAAAAGTAAAAAGCCGTGGGGTAAAACAAGCGCCATTCATGGTTTTGCACAAAGCTTATATGCCTAGAGTTTTAATTGAAATGGGATTTATTTCCAATCCGGAAGAAGGCGCAAGACTTGATTCTGAAGAAGGACAACAAGGTGTAGCAGAAGCTATTGCCGAGGCAATTCTAAGTTATAAAAAAGAATTTTACGGTTCTGGAGAAGCCGAAAATGTTAAACCTTCACAAAGGGTTGAAACCATAAAAGTGGTTGATACTCCGGCAACAAAACCGGTGGTTAAAAACCCTGAAGTCAAAAAACCGGAACCTAAAGCTGAACCTAAACCTGAAACTACCGTAACTTCAGGTGTGGCTACTTTTAAGGTACAACTTTCTGCCAGTGGTAAAAAATTAGAGCTTACACCAAGTAATTTCAAAGGATTAAATAATATTTCGATGTCAAACGAAGGTACACTTTACAAATATATGTATGGCGAAACCTCAAGTTATGACGAAGCCAAAAGACTATTAGCCGAAGCCAAAGCCAAAGGTTTTACCTCTGCTTTTGTCATTGCATTTAAAAATGGAAAAAAAGTTACCGTACAAGAAGCATTAAAATAATAATAACAAGGAGTTTTAGTATTTTATTTTAACTTTGCCACTCAAGACCGAAAGTCTAATAGTTTGTAAAAAAAAAACATTCAGCGTTGAAAATCACTAGAGAAATTAAGACTGCAATTTTAGTTATTGCTTCTATTTTATTGTTCATTTGGGGATATAGTTTCTTAAAAGGAAGAGACTTGTTGTCAAGCTACAATAAATACTACGTTAAATATAGTAATGTTGACGGATTGGCTACTTCATCTCCGGTAACCATCAACGGTTTGGTGGTTGGAAAAGTGAATTCTATCGATTTGCAAAAAGATTGGACTTCATTGGTCGAATTGCAAATCAACGGTGATTATAAAATCCCTAAAAACAGTGTAGCCGAATTGTATTCTCCCGGACCAATCGGCGGAAAACAAATCGCAATTTTGCCTAATAATGAAACTCAGGAAATTGCCGTTTCGGGTGATTTTTTTACTTCTGCCAATAAATTAGGATTGACCGAAGAGGTTTCTAACCAAATCAAACCCATCAAGGAAAAACTAGACAAAGTTTTGGAAAATGCCAATATGATGTTGGTCAACGTTAACCAAGTATTAGACGAAAAAACCAAGCAAAACCTAAGAGGTAGTTTAGAAAACTTAAATGCTACTTTAGCCGAATTCAAAGTCGCTACAGCTAGTGTTAACCAATTATTGGCAGACAACAAAAACAAGATTTCTTCTACAATGTCCAATTTTGACAAAGCTTCGGGGAATTTGAAAACCATGTCTGATTCTTTGGCCAAAGCCAATATCGGGCAAACCGTTAAAAATTTGGAAAAAACTTTAGCCAGCGTAGACAAACTTATGGCCGATATGCAATCCGGAAAAGGAACTTTAGGCAAATTAGCCAAAGATGAAGCATTATACAACAACTTCGCCAAGTCTTCTAAAGAATTAGAATTGCTGTTGCAAGATTTGCGTTTGAACCCAACACGCTACGTCAATGTTTCGCTTTTCGGAAAGAAAAACAAACCCTATAAAGCACCGGTAAACGATACTATTAATAAAAAGTAAACTTCTGAACCATGATGTATATTGACAACATACTTTTTGCGATTATTCTCCTAGCGGGTATTGGTTTTTTTGCCAAAAACGTAAAGAAACTTTCGCGCAATATCAAATTGGGTCAAGAGGTTAATCGAACAGACAACCCATCAGCACGCTGGAAAAACATGGCAATGATTGCTTTGGGACAATCTAAAATGGTGAAACGTCCAATTGCCGGATTTTTACACATCATTGTTTATGTAGGTTTCGTAATCATCAACTTAGAAGTTTTAGAAATCATCATCGACGGATTATTTGGAACACATAGAATTTTCTCGTTTTTAGGCGGATTCTATGGCATTTTAATCGGTTCGTTTGAAGTATTAGCCGTATTGGTTTTAGTCGCAGTTATTGCTTTTTGGATTCGCAGAAACGTAATCAGATTGCAAAGATTTGCGAGTCCCGATTTAAAAGGCGCACCCAAAAAAGATGCCGATACGATACTGTATTTTGAAATTGTATTGATGTCGTTATTCTTAATCATGAATGCTACAGATTTACAATTCCAAGCCATGAATTCTGGAAATATCATATCGCAATACCTCAATCCTTGGTTTAGCTCTTTATCGATTGTTCAAGTTGAAATAGTAGAAAGAGCCGCTTGGTGGTTCCACATTATTGGAATCTTGATTTTCTTGAACTATCTATATTATTCTAAGCATTTACATATCTTATTGGCTTTCCCAAATACGTATTTTGCCGATTTGAATGCCAAAGGTAAATTCGACAATTTAGAAAGTGTGACCAAAGAAGTAAAACTAATGATGGATCCGAATGCCGATCCTTTTGCGGCCCAACCGGTAGATGAAAATGCGGTTCCAAGTAAGTTTGGTGCTTCGGATGTGCAGGATTTGAATTGGGTGCAATTACTCAATGCTTATACTTGTACAGAATGCGGTCGTTGTACGTCTTCTTGTCCGGCAAACCAAACCAGCAAAAAATTATCGCCACGCAAAATCATGATGGATACGCGTGATCGATTGGAAGAAGTAGGAAGAAATATCGACACCAATAAAGGTGTATTTGTTCCTGATAACAAGTCGTTGTTAAACGATTACATCACAACAGAAGAACTTTGGGCTTGTACTTCTTGTAATGCTTGTGTAGAAGAGTGTCCGGTTAATATCAGTCCGTTGTCCATAATCATGGATATGAGAAGATATTTGGTAATGGAGCAAAGTGCCGCACCACAATCATTAAACGCTATGATGACCAATATTGAAAATAATGGTGCACCTTGGCAATACAACCAACAAGACCGACTAAACTGGAAAGACGAAAATTAATATATAACCTGATAAATTCTCATAATTGTGAGGCTTGAGAATTTGTCGAATGAATTTGAAACACTAAAAAAGTAACAAAATGAAAGCGGAAGACATTGACAAAAACTTGCAAAGCATCACAGAAAACGGACAATATTTAAGTCCGATTTTACCGGAAGGCATTAAGAATTATCTAATTGATATTGACGGCACCGTTTGTGACGATATTCCAAACGAAGAGCCTGAAAGAATGTTAACTGCTGAGGTTTATCCTGATGCTTTAATCACTTTGAACAAATGGTTTGATGAAGGTCATGTTATATTTTTCTTCACTTCTCGAACAGAAGCACACAGAGAATATACCGAGATTTGGTTGAAAAAGCACGGGTTCAAATACCACGGAATTCTATTCGGAAAACCACGTGGCGGCAATTACCACTGGATAGACAATCATTTGGTGAAAGCAACTCGTTACAGAGGAAAGTTCACCGATTTGGTAGACAAAGAGGTAACCATTCAAGTGTTCGACGACGAGCACCATGAGTAACAATTCGATTATTGGATATTAAAATTATTAGATAGCAGTATATCTAACAATCTAAACATTCCAGGAATCTAAAAATCTATAAAAATGTCAGAAGTATTAAACGTGCCAACCATGGCAGAAATGATGGCCCAAGGCAAGCAACCCGAAGTGTTATTTTGGGTAGGTTGTGCCGGCAGTTTTGATGACAGAGCCAAGAAAATCACCAAAGCGTTCGTGCGTATTTTAAACCGCGCCAATGTAGAGTTTGCTGTTTTGGGTACAGAAGAAAGTTGTACAGGCGATCCGGCGAAACGTGCGGGAAATGAGTTTTTGTTCCAAATGCAGGCCATGATGAATATCGAGGTTTTGAACGCTTATGAAGCCAAAAAAATTGTAACCGCTTGTCCGCATTGCTTTAATACTTTAAAAAACGAATATCCTGAATTGGGTGGCACTTATGAAGTGATTCACCATACAGAGTTTCTGAAATCGCTATTAGATTCAGGTAGATTGACCATTGAAGGCGGACAATTCAAAGGCAAACGCATTACTTTTCACGACCCGTGTTATTTAGGTCGTGCCAATAATGTGTATGAAGCGCCAAGAGATTTAATCCAAAAATTAGATGCCGAATTGGTTGAAATGAAACGTTCACGCGCCAACGGTTTATGTTGCGGTGCCGGTGGTGCTCAGATGTTCAAAGAACCGGAAAACGGCAACAAAGACATTAATGTCGAAAGAACCGAAGACGCCTTAGAAACCCAAGCTGAAATCATTGCAGCCGGTTGTCCTTTTTGCAATACAATGATGACCGATGGGGTCAAAACTAAAGAACAAGAGGCTAATGTCAAAGTAATGGATATAGCCGAATTAATTGCTAACGCTAAAGATTTATAACATGAAAAACTTTTTTTACCTGATTGTATTATTTATTTCGATTTCTGCTTATTCCCAAGATCCATTGGATAAGATTGCCAAAGAATCTTGTAGTTGTGTTGAGAATAAAAAATTGGATTTTACAAAAGACAGTGATATTAAGGCTGTCCAAATGGCTTTGGGATTGTGTATAGTGGAGAGTTTTTCCGCTCATCAAAGTAAATTTTCCAAAAAAGAATTAGCCGAATTTGAAGGGGAAGGCGGCATGAGAAAATTAGGAGAAAAAGTAGCCATGAAAATGGTTTCTTATTGTCCAGATGTAATCATGGCCATGGGAAAAAAATACCTTGACGACAAAGAAGATAATGGGGATAACGAAGTGATACAAGAAGAAACTGTTGAAGCTGATCCGACTATAGAAGGAACCATAACAGCGATTGAGAAAAATCAGTTTGTAACAATTAAGGTAAAAGATAAAAACAATAGAGTACACAGTTTTTTACTCTTAGATTATTTTGAGACTGCCTCAATGTATACTGAAAACAAGATTAAGGTTGGAGATACTTTAACTGTCGGATATTCTGAAATTGAACTGTTTGATTCTGCCAGCAACGATTTCAAATACTATAAAATTATTAGTCTTTTAGAAAAAAAATAAAGATGTACATTCCTTTTGAAAATTTACCGGAAGAATCCCGAATTTGGATCTATCAATCTAATCGCAAATTTTCAGATGATGAGATGACTGAAATCGAGAAAGAGCTAAAACTTTTTGTCGAAAATTGGTCGGCTCACGGAACCGGCTTAGAAGCGTCTTATTTATTAAAATACAATCGATTTATCATCTTTGCCGTAAATCAAGAAGTGCAATCAGCGACTGGTTGTTCTATTGATTCTTCAGTAGCTTTTATTCAAAGTTTGGAACAAAAATATGAAGTAGATCTACTTGATAAAATGAATGTGACCTTCAAAAACGGTGAACATATTGCCCACAAAACATTGATTGATTTCAAACGTATGGCTAAAGAAAAAGCAGTGACTGCCAATACCATTGTTTTTAATAATCTAGTCAATTCGATTGAAGAGTTCAATGAAAATTGGGAAGTTCCAGCCGGTGAGAGTTGGCACAGCCGTTTTTTTTAAACCCAATTTATGAAGTATTTTTTGTTCAGAACAGGCTTTTTCATTGTGCTGCTGTTTTTGGTTGTGAATTGTTCCTCAACCCAAAATAAAAAGCACAATACTCCTGCGGTTAAACCGGAAGCTGTTGTGCCGGAAATCGACAGTAATCCATACGTTAAAGCCGAACGAAAAAACTTTTTCCCCGAAACAATTGCTGAAAACAAATGGGTTGACAGCATTTACAATCAAATGACTTTTGATGAAAAAGTCGGACAATTGTTTATGGTGGCTGCTTATTCAAATAAAGATGCCACTCACGTAACGGATATAGAAAAATTAATCTGTGATTACAAAATAGGTGGTTTAATCTTCTTTCAAGGCGGACCAAAACGCCAGTCGCGTTTAACCAATCAATACCAATCATTATCTAAAGTCCCTTTATTCATCGGAATTGATGCCGAATGGGGTATGAGTATGCGATTGGATTCTACTTTTCGATATCCTTTTAACATGACTTTGGGTGCCATACGTGATTTAAAATTGGTTGAAAAAGTTGGTAAAGCCATGGGAAGTGAAAGCAAAAGAATGGGCGTACATTTTAATTTTGCGCCTGTTTTAGACATCAATACCAATCCTAAAAATCCAATTATAGGGTATCGTTCCTTTGGTGAAAACAAAAACAATGTGACGGAACACGCCATAGCCTTAATGAAAGGTGTTCAAGGCGAAGGGATTTTTTCAACCGGAAAACATTTTCCCGGTCACGGCGATACTTCTACAGATTCTCACAGCACTTTGCCAGTGGTAAATGCGACTTTGGATCACATTGAAAAAGTAGAATTGTATCCTTATAAGAGAATGTTTGATGAAGGCTTGGTTTCTGTGATGGTAGCCCAT
>JBDLVY010000024.1:0-3355 GCA_039804545.1 Bacteroidota bacterium
TATTAAAACCAATGCTTTTGTCCTACTTGATAGGTATGATAAAACTCTTCGTCCGATTTTGTTAGGTAAATAATTCCTTCAATTAATCCAAACAAACCGGTCAATGTCCCGCAACTACAAATACTTAAGACAAGCCAAAGTATTCCTGTTCCAGTATATCCTAAATAAAATTTATGAATACCCAATGGGCCTAATAAAATGGCAAAAATACCACAGGCTATCTTTTTATTACTTTGAAATTGTGGTGTTGGAGTATTCCAAGCTTCTTGTTTTATAGTTTCCATGCATCTAATTTAAATTATACATATAGTGCTTTTATTTTATCGACAATGACTTGCGCCAATCGTTCATGACTTTCAAAGGTCCAACCTGCGATGTGAGGTGTCAAAATAACATTTTTAGCATTCAATAAATACTGAAAAGCCTCAGGAGTTGTTGCCTCTTGAAACAAAGTTTCAAAAGATAATTTTTCATATTCCAACACATCCAAACCAGCACCTAAGACTTTTCCTGATTGTAATGCTGAAACCAAATCAGCAGTGACAATATTTTTTCCGCGCGACGTATTGATGATCCAAATAGGTTTTGCAAATCCATTAATGAATGCTGTATTTACCATTTTATCCGTTTCGGGAGTCCACGGAAGATGCAAACTCAAGACGTCTACTTTTTGTTGAAATTCGACAAAACTAACTTGTTTAGCATTGGCATCCCCTACATTCTCTTGAATGTCATAACACAAAACGTCCACTTCAAAACCGCGAAGTTTTTTGGCGAAAGCTTTGCCCATATTACCATAACCGATGACACCTACTGTTTTCCCATCTAATTCATGTCCGCGATTGCTTTCTCGGTTCCAATGACCTGAGCGAATCTCAGCATCGGCTTGATTCAAATTATTAAAGAGTGACAAAATCATACCCAAACTATGCTCGGCAACCGCATTCCGATTGCCTTCGGGAGCAGCAATCAGTGCAATGTTTTTGGATTTGGCATAGACACAATCTATACTTTCTAAGCCAGCACCTACTCGAGCTATGAACTGCAAATTAGTGGCTTTATCCAAAAACGTTTGGTCAATTTTAAATCGACTACGAATAACAATCCCCTGGTAATCTTGAATTTTAGCTTCAATTTCTTCTTTGGAAGAGGTGAAATCTTTGTGATTCACAAACCCTGCTTGTTCCAATTGATCCCAAAGCAAAGGATGATTGCTATCGATATGAAGAATGTGTACCGCCATTACTAATTTCTATTTACTAGTAACAAATTAACAAAAAAATTAAGTGAAAATGCGTAAATTGCAATCTTAATTCCTTTCTATGTACATGAAAACTACCCGTCTATTTAAAGACTTTTTTGAAAGCGAAAAAGCAGGCGGATTGTTGTTACTTTTGGTTACTCTATTTTCTTTGGCTTTAGCCAATTCCCCCATTCAAGCTAGTTATGTCGAATTTTGGGAAACTGAAATTGGGCATCATTCCATTACCCATTGGATCAATGATGGACTCATGACTATTTTCTTCTTGTTGATTGGATTGGAACTGGAGCGCGAAATGTATGGCGGTGAGTTGTCTAATATTAAAAACGCTGCTTTGCCTATTTTTGGTGCACTTGGCGGAATGCTTATTCCTGCAGCCATTTTTCTAGCTTTCAATTGGGGTACGCAAACACAAAATGGAGCAGGGATTCCAATGGCTACTGATATTGCTTTTGCTATTGGCATCTTATCCCTTTTGGGCAATCGAGTGCCTACTTCTTTAAAAATATTTTTGACCGCTTTGGCAGTCATTGACGACCTAGGCGCTATTCTTGTGATTGCTCTTTTTTATACAGAAACCATCTCTTTTCTGTATTTAGGTATGGCGTTGGGTGTCATGGGAATACTATTTATCCTCAATAGAAAAAATGTACACAACTTGATTCCGTATCTTATTGGAGGAGGATTGATGTGGTATTGCATGCTGAATTCAGGCGTTCATGCTACGATAACAGGTGTGCTTCTGGCGTTTGTCATTCCGTATGGGAATGGCGGTAAAAAAACCTCTTCCTACCGTTTGCAACACTTCTTGCACCGACCAGTCGCTTTTTTTATTCTACCTTTATTTGCTGTCGCCAATACCGGAATTGCTATCGATGCTAATTGGCACGAAGGTTTAACTCACGCCAATTCTATCGGAATTATCGTAGGTTTGATTCTGGGAAAACCCATTGGGATCACTCTTTTTGCTTTAGTCTATGTGAAACTAGGTATTGGATCGCTTCCTAAAGATTTGCAATGGAAACAGATTTTAGGAGCCGGAATGCTCGGCGGAATTGGTTTTACTATGTCCATTTTCATTACCCTTTTGGCCTTCAAAAACGATGGCGTAGAAGTAATCACCTATTCTAAAATTGCCATCCTGGTTGCATCGTTTATTTCTGGAACTTTAGGGTTTTTGTGGTTGAAAATGAGTTTGAAGAAATAAAAAAAGGCCACAATTAACTGCAGCCTTTTTTATTATTTAAAAATACCTTTACCCCTTAATCTGTTTCAAAGATGTTTTAATTCCTCTAATTAACGACGAACTAAAACCGTGCATTTCCATTTCGTTCAACCCGGCAATCGTGCATCCTTGAGGTGTGGTTACTCGATCAATCAATTGTTCTGGATGGGTTTTTTCTTCCAATAGCATTTCGGCAGCTCCTTTTACCGTTTGAGCCGAAATCGCTAAAGCCGTTTGCCAGTCGAATCCAATTTCAATTCCAGCTTGCATTGACGCGCGAATGTAACGCAAGGCAAAAGCTGTTCCGCTAGCCGCCAAAACGGTTGCTGCATCCATTAATTTTTCATCAATAATCGGTGCTGTTCCTAAACCTTCAAAAAGAGCTACTACTTGTTGTGCCGCTTCTTTATTGCTTTCTTGAAATGCAATACAGGTTGCCGAAGCACCAAATTGCGCAGCAATATTGGGCATAATTCGTACCGCTTGATGTGTAGTGCCAATTTTATTTTGTACGTTTTCTATCGACAATCCACTCACTGCTGAAGCAATGGTTTTATTAGTAATTGCAGGCAAAATTTCTTCCAATACCGTATCGACTTGGTACGGTTTAATAGTCAAAATAATAATATCTGCGTTTTGGATATTGTGTTTGTTGTCTTTAGAAACCGTAACGCCTAATTGCTCTAAATGTAGAATATTCGAAATGTTTCTTCTGGTTACAGTAACTTGATTGCCAGTAGTAAATTTGGCAATTCCAATGGCGATAGAGGCTCCTAAGTTGCCTCCGCCAATAATGTGTACGTTCATGTTGTGTAGTTATAGTAGTTGTGTTGTTGTTGTGTTTGGATTTTTATTTTAAAATCCTAAAA
>JBDLVY010000025.1:0-10338 GCA_039804545.1 Bacteroidota bacterium
ATACAAACAAGTTACCGTTTCTTTTAAAGAAATGTCATCTATAGCAAAATCATTACCATAGTCTACAAAATTTCTGTTATAGATATTGATGTTTGCAGTAGTATTTGACCCTGAATTCCAATTGTATGATACTAATGTCCATAAGCAAGTTGCTGCAGGCGCTGTCACAGGAATTCCTTGTGAAACACCATTGATGGTTACTTCTAATCTGGCAAGATTATCAGGAGCCACTGAGGCAACATAGTAAGAGAAAGTATAGTTAGTATTTGGAAGAACCGCAATCGGATTTTGATTACTCCAAGCAATTATATTTCCTGTTGGATCGGTTGCACCATCAAATACCGCCAAATTTCCGGTACCGGTAGTATGATCACCACATGAGGCAAAAGCAACAAACCAACCGTTTGGATTGGTGACAACATTATAAGAGGATTGAACTCCAAATGGATTGGGGTTATCTACTTGCGTATATTCGGTAAAGAATAGGGTATTGCCTTGAGAAAAATCGCCATTTTCAATTAAATTGACCGGAGAAGAAACAGTGCCCGAAGTAACAGTATACGTCGTGGTTACTGATGGACTAACGGTTTGGGTGCTATTCCCCGGATTTGTAATAGAGCTATCCGCCGGATTTGCTGTCCAATTGTAAGATCCTGTTCCGCCACTCGCATTTAATGTAGTTGAGTCACCGGAACATATAGTCGCCGGGTTACTCAATTGCAAATTATTAGGAACGGTTAATGTTATGGTTTGGCTATATTGCTGTCCTGAAGCATCGGTAACCGTTACAGTATAAGTTCCTTCTCCTAAATTGTTAAAAATTCCGTTGCTGTTGGACAGCGTTGCTGCACCAGTTAAATTATAGCTGCTGTATGGAACAAACCCACCAGACAAACTCACCGTTATTAAACCGTCAGTTGCATTCGGACAAGTTGGATTAACGCTGGTGTATGATCCAACGAAAGGAAGACTTCCTGCTGTAATAGAAAAGTCATCTACCGCAAAATCGTTGCCAATTGGTCCGGCATTGTTTGTTTTTAAACGCACCATTACGTTGTTAGCCGTAGCCACAAATGAGTAACTTATGTTTTGCCATCCATCGGCTGGTAAGGGAGCAAGCGTATTGAGTGTAACCGGATTGATATTATTGGCATTGACAAAGAAAGCGCCGATATTTGCACGGGTAATAGGGTCTGATGTGACATTATTGGAAACAGATTTTATCCAAAAACTAAAAACATAAGTTGTTCCGGCTGTAAAACCTCCAATGGCACCACCGGTACTTCCTGTCGTCCAGAAAAATTTGTTGGCTACAGCAGCACCGTCAAAAACCAACATGTTTCCGGTTCCTGTAGTATGATCTCCACTGGCATTGTATCCGGAATTCATCAGAGTTGGATTAGTTGTTCTTGCATAATTGCCTGGGTTACTAGAACCAGTAAGCGGATTGACCAAAGTATAGTCGTGTACGAAGAAGCCAACACCGCTTCCGCCACTTTCAAAATCTCCGTTGGTTAATAAATTTTGAGCACTTAAATTAGAGCTGCCTATAAACAGTAAAAGTAACAGTATAGGTGTTTTGCTAAAAAGGTATTGTAATCCTAGTTTCATAAATCTATAAAATTTGTAGAATGTAAAAATAACACATGTATTTTTAGACTTATTTACATTTTAGAATATAAAAACTATACAATTGTTAAAATTTGTGTTAATTGGGATTAAATATTTTCTTTTTATTTCAACTACTACCGCGGAATTTTGCCAAATGTTGTAGTGATGTTAAGTTGTTTCAAACGTTTTCGTTGAGTTTTTGTGATGTCTGAGGCGATTTAGCGCTCTGATTTCCTCTCAAAAAACGTTTTTGATTGTAGGGCTTTCTTCAAAGGGTTGAATCTCTTTTGGAATAAAAAGCAGCTTAGTCGGAGAAGTTGATCAAACACTTTTTATTACGTAGGTCACGATTCCCCATACAAACAGTTTATTCCCTTCTTCTATTTTGAGAGGTTGAAAGGAATCATTTTCGGGCATAAGATATAGGGCGTCTTTTTCTACTTTAATTCTTTTTACGGTAAATTCGCCGTCGATGAGGCAAACACCAATTTTCCCGTCGGTGGGTTCTATACTTCTGTCGATAACCATGATATCACCATCGTCTATACCTGCGCCTATCATAGAAGTGCCATCGGCTTTGGCATAAAAAGTAGCTTCGAAGTTTTTGACCAATACTTTGTCTAAGCTAATTTGGCTTCCTTCAAAATCAGCGGCCGGAGAAGGGAAACCGGCTTTGATACCACCTTCAAAATAAGGAAGTGTTCTCGAGTTTTCTAAATCGGGTTTGAAGAAAGTAAGCGGACTCTTTAATGACATTTTATTTTTAAGATTTGAGTGATGTCGGTTGTGTATTTTTTAGACAAATGGTCTTGTTTCATTTTCCAGGTTTTTTGAAGGTCTTGGTTGCCCAATCGGATTTTGCGCTCGCCTGTTTTTTTATAATAATCATCCATCACTTTCATGAGTTTCAAATGCTTTGGGTTTTCTTCTTCAAACAAATGGAATTGCTTTTGGTTTTCGGGGATGATATTGGTTACAATCACTCCTGCTTTTTTGTAGATTTCGCCTTGTTCAAAAATTTCTTTCAGCATTTTTACCGCTAGATTGCTGATGGTGATAGAAGAGTTACTGGCGAATGGCAACGTTTCCATACGGTAAAAATTGTAACGTATTCTATCCGTTTTGTATTTGTCTTTTCTTAAATACAAGATGACACCGTGACAACAGGATTTTTGTTTGCGTAGCTTTTCGGCACAAACCGTAGCAAAGGTCGAAACGCGTTCTTTCATTTCATCAAGTGTGGTGATGTTTCCGGCAAAGCTTCGGGTGATGGCGATGTTCTTTTTGTCTTTGGGCTCTTCGAGTTCTAAAACCGATTTCCCTTCGAGTTCATATTTGAGCCGCAAACCAACCACGCCCATTGCTGTTTTGATAAAACTTTCATGTTGTGGCAAAGTAAAATCATAAGCCGTGTTGATGTTCTTCGCCTTCATTTTTTTGGTGAGCCGAAAACCAATGCCCCAAACATCTTCAATTTTGGTCCATTTCAAGGCTTTTATGCGTTTCTCTTCCGAATCGATTATGTAAACACCTTGAGTTCTATCGGGATATTTGCGGGCAATTTTGTTGGCTACTTTGGAAAGCGCTTTGGTTTCTGCAAAACCAACAGACACCGGAATACTCAACCATTTCATGATGCGATTTTTCATCTGCAGTCCGTAGTGATGGAAATCAGGGATTTTCATTCCGCCAAAATTCATAAACGCTTCGTCTATGCTGTAAGGTTCGACATGTGGGGTGAAACCTTCGAGTATTTTCATTACGCGATTGCTCAAATCACCATACAATGGATAATTGGAAGAAAAGACCTGAATGTTTTTAGCTTTGAGTTCTTCCCGCACTTTAAATTCGGGTGCGCCCATCGGAATGCCCAGAGCTTTGGCTTCATCGCTTCGGGAAATAATGCAGCCGTCGTTATTAGACAAAATAACAATGGGTTTCCCAACCAACTGAGGTTGAAAAACACGTTCGCACGAAGCGTAAAAGTTATTGCAATCGACTAGAGCATACATGGTATAAAATTAAGTCATTTTGCAGCGTAACAAAAGTTAATTTTGCCGATTGTTGATAACAAAAAACCATCAAAGCGCCATTTTGATGGTTTTTTAGCCTATTCCGACTTTAGTTTGTTTTTTTGATTTTGAAGTAATTCCAAATCAGAGATAGTATCATTACAATAATCCAAAATAAAGGAGTCGCAATCGTGTAAATGGGCGTTAAAGTATCGTAACGCAAATATGGATTGGGATTGGTGTAATCTTCCGGAGTGATTCGTAGCCAATCTTGCACGCCGTCATAGACATTGATTGACATTAAAATAATAACAATAATTCGCAGGAATTGAAGAGTTCTGCTTGCCGAGCTTTTGGAAGACATCAAACCAATCGCTATAAACAGCATCGCCGACATATAACCTCTTCCAAAACCCCAACCGGTGTAAGGCATTAAAGAGGATTTTAATTCTTTATTAATATCTAATCTCAAATAAAAACTGAATACAGAGATGGTAAAGCAAAATATAAAGAAAACAATAATGTCGTAAGGCAATTTTTTAAGTATTGTTGATATACTCGAGTTTTCCATGTTTGATTTTCTTTGTTAACCAAATATAGTATTTTATATAAATCTATCTACAAAAAAACCATCAAAATGGCGCTTTGATGGTTTTTGATATAAAGAAGTAAAGAACTTTCTAGTTCAATAAATTGGTTACTAATGAAGGATGAAGTCCGATAATGATATTTAGTAAAATAGACACTACAGCGACCAAGTAATACACAACCGGAACGGCTTGTTTCTCTTCGGTAGCTTCTTTAGTGTACATCGCTAAAATTAATTTGAAATAATAACCCACACTAATAATCGAGTTGATAACTCCAACAATCACTAAGAATAAATAGCCTGATTTAATAGTCTCGCTAAACAACATAAACTTAGCAAAGAATCCGGAGAATATCGGAATTCCTGCCATCGATAATAATGAAGCGGTTAAGATTGCCGCCAATAATGGATTGGTTTTACCCAAACCGTTGAAGTTGGCTGCGGCTTCGTTATCCTTGTTGCGCGTTACATAAATGATTACGGCAAAGGAAGCAATACCGGCCAAAGCATAAGCAGTGGTGTAATACAATAAAGTGCTGGCTGCGGTTGATAAACTTAAAATAGCCATTAACATAAACCCGGCATGGGATATACCCGAAAATGCCAACATACGTTTTACATTGTCCTGACGCAACGCCATGATATTTCCAACTGTCATTGATAAGATGGAAACCACTACGATGACCATTTCAAAAGTTGGGGTTAGCGATGAAGTCAAACCGCTTAATATTTTGTATAAAGTTGCCATAGCCACTACTTTCGCTAAAGTACTCATGGTAGCGGTAGTCAATGTTGGTGAACCTTCATAAACATCGGGAGCCCAAAAGTGGAAAGGTGCTGCGGCAATTTTGAATAACATACCGATAATCATTAATGTGATTCCTATGGGAAACCAAACCGGAATTCCGGCACCGGAAGACAAGTCTTTGATTTCTGTGATGTCAAAATAACCTGTTGCTCCATAAACCAAACAGATTCCAAATAAGATAATCCCCGATGCAAACGAACCCAACAGAAAGTATTTCATTCCCGCTTCGTTGCTCTTTAAGTCTAATCTTCGGCTGGCGGCTAAGACATATAATGATATAGATAATACTTCAATGCCTAAGAAGAACATCGATAAATTGGTGAAAGAAACCATAGCCACCGCTCCGGCCAAAAGGAATACTTTGATGGCAATAAAGTCGGAGATCTTGGTTTGGTGTTCTTTATAAAAGTCGCCACTCAAGGCCACTAAAAAGATAGTCAGTAAAATGAATAGAGAAGAGAAGGCGTTCGAAAATTTATCGACGGCTATCATGCTCACATAGTTAGAATCCATACTTGGATCTATCGCCCAAAGATTTAAGGATATACCTAAAATGGCAAGTAAACCTATTACAGTAACCGGAACCAGTAGTTTTCTTAAATTGAAGATTTCTGCCAACAGACAAAAAACGCCTAATGATACTATTGTTATTAATACTTGCATTTTATTATTTATTTATTACTTCTAAAATTTCTTTCAAACTCGGTGTTACCATATCCACAATAGGCTTCGGATACAAGCCAAAGAACAGTAAAAACGCGATAATTACTATAAATGTAATCGCTTCGTTAGTGCTTACCTCGGCAAATACTTTGGTGTTGGTTTCTCCTAACATTACGTCTTGGAACATTTTCAACATATAGTAAGCACCTAAAATTATGGTTGTTCCCCCTAGAACGGCAAACCAAATATTGGCTTGACTCAAACTGTATAATACGGTAAATTCTCCCACGAAGTTGAATGTTCCCGGTAATGCTACAGAGGCTAAAACCAAAATCATAAACATCGAAGTGAACTTAGGCGTTTGTGAACGAATACCACCTAAATCGGCAATCGTTCTTGTCTCATATCTTCTAAAGATTACTTCCGCAGCAAAGAACAACCCAACGATTACAAAACCGTGGGCAATCATTTGCGACACCGCACCGCTTAATCCGTCAAGGGTTAAAGTATAACAACCGGCGGCGATTAAACCAACGTGTGCCAAAGAGGAATAAGCCAATAATTTCTTTAAATCTTTTTGGCGTAAAGCCACTATCGAACCATAAATCACTCCGGCAATACTCAATCCGATTAAAACCGGCATATAAGTTTTGGCCGCATTTGGCGCAATTGGTAATTGCCAACGGATAACGCTGTACAATCCCATTTTGAGCATGATACCAGACAAAAGCATTGTGCCAACGGTTGGTGCTTTTTGGTACACTTTGGCCTGCCAAGTATGGAAAGGAATGATTGGAATTTTAATAGCATAGGCCAAGAAGAAAGCAAAGAAAATCCAACATTCTTCTGTAGCAGTTAAGTTTAATTTGTATAAATCTTCTAAAAGGAAGCTTCCGGCTTTTGAATACAAATAAGCGAAAGCGATTAGCATAAACAATGAACCTCCAAGCGTGTAAATGAAGAATTTCACTACGGCTTTTTTGCGATCTTCTATATCGCCGTTACCCCAAATTAAAGCAATAAAGTAAATCGGAATCAAAGCCAATTCCCAGAAGATGTAGTATAACAATCCGTCAGCAGCTAAGAATGTTCCAACCATGGCAAATGACATGAACAATACTAAAGCATAGAAGTTTTTAGCATTGTTGAAATGGTTTCCAAAAGAAGAGAAAATAATCAACGGCGTTAGCACTGTAGTCAATAAAACCATAGCCATTGACAAACCGTCGGCTTTGAAAGCTAAGGCTACTTTTGGGTTGGCAATCCAACTTCCGGTAAAACCGATATTGGTACCTTGGGTCATTAAGTTTAACAAATACAATGACAAACCTAAAGCGCCCAAACTGAATACCAGCGCGACTTTAGAGGCTAATTTATCTCCGGAAAAAAAGGTGGCGATGGCACCAACCAGAAGTAATAATAATATAGTAGTTACATCCATTATGTAAAAATTATTGAGCGATAAATAAATAAGTAATGATGGCACAAATACCAATCACGAAAACAAAAAGATACAATCCGATATTTCCGTTGTGTAATTTTTTTCCTTGTGTTCCGATGCCGTTAGCCAAAGTTCCGAAACTGAAAACCACTTTGCCTAAAGCTGGTTCTAAAGTGGTGCGGAAGAAATTAGCCAAACCGTTAATCGGTTTCACAATTAAGAACATATAGAATTCATCTACATAATATTTGTTGTAAACCGTTTTGTTGAAACCAACGATTTCCGAATCTTCTTTAGGCACAAAACCACCTTTAATGTATTTGGCATTCGCCCAAATAATTCCAACAATAGCGCCTGCTAAAGCAATTCCCATTAACATAAATTCTTGCGTGCCTAAATGGTGTGCTTCATGTTTGGCGGCCAAAATTGGTTCTAAGAAATGGTTCAACCACATACTTCCCGGTAAGTTAATCGCACCACCAATAACGGCCAAAACCGCTAAGATTACTAATGGAATCGTGATTAAACTCGGACTTTCATGCAAGTGGTGTTTTTGTTTTTCTGTTCCACGGAATTCTTTGAAGAAAGTCAAGTACATCAATCGGAACATATAGAATGCAGTCATAATCGAAGCAATCGAAGCGACTACCCATAATACTTTGTTGTGTTCAAAAGCGACCATTAAGATTTCGTCTTTCGACCAGAAACCGGCGAATGGAAAAATACCCGCAATTGCTAAGGTAGAAATCATCATCGTCCAGAAAGTGATTGGCATCGCTTTGCGCAAACCTCCCATTTTTCTCATGTCTTGTTCACCATGCAATCCGTGAATTACCGAACCTGAACCTAAGAACAAACAAGCTTTAAAGAACGCATGTGTGATTACGTGGAAAACGGCAACCGTGTAAGCTCCTAAACCTAAAGCCAAGAACATTAATCCCAATTGAGAAACCGTAGAGTAGGCCAAAACCTTTTTAATATCGTTTTGTAATAAACCAATTGATGCGGCTACTAAAGCTGTGGCAGCACCAACAATGGCAATAATATTTTGTACATCCGGTGTTAAGTCGAATAAGAAGTTCATACGCGTTACCATAAAGATACCGGCAGTTACCATCGTTGCGGCGTGGATTAATGCAGAAACCGGTGTTGGACCAGCCATCGCATCGGGTAACCAAGTGTATAAAGGCAATTGTGCTGATTTTCCACAAGCTCCAATGAATAAGCAAAGTGCAGCCAACCCAAGCAAACTGGTATTAGCTGTACCAACGTTCAATCCGTTTTGTATTTCGGTATAATCTAATGTTGAAAAAACGCTTCCTATAATAAACATGCCAATCAAGAAACCTAAATCCCCAATTCTGTTCATGATGAACGCTTTTTTAGCGGCATCGTTGTACGGTTGGTTTTTATACCAAAATCCGATTAACAAATAAGAACACAATCCAACGCCTTCCCATCCGATAAACATCACCAATAAGTTGCTTCCGATAACCAAGGTAATCATAAAGAAAACGAATAAGTTCAGGTAAGCAAAGAACTTGTGCATATTCTCATCGTCATGCATGTAGCTGATAGAGTAGAGGTGAATTAAGGAACCAATTCCGGTGACAAATAACAACCACAATAAAGACAATTGGTCTAATAAAATGCCAAAGTCTAATTTGAAATTACTCACTTGAATCCAATCAAATAAAGAAATGTCAAAAGGTTTTCCATTTTGGTTCAATTGGGCAAAAAAGCAGATACTCAATAAGAACGATACCACTACTGTGATTGTTCCGATGGCGCCTGATACATTTCTGCTTACTTTTTTTCCAAAGAAAATATTGAAAAGAAATCCAACAAATGGAGATAAAAGTAATACTAAAGCTAAATTTGTTTCCATCCCAGATTATCCTTTTAAATTCTTTAAATTATCAATATCAATCGAACCTAAGTTTCTGAATACAGAAACCAGAATCGCCAATCCTACAGCCACTTCCGCTGCAGCCACTGCCATCGAGAAAAATACAAATACTTGTCCTTCGGCATCTTGGTGGTACGTTGAAAAAGCTACAAACAATAAGTTGACCGCATTCAACATGATTTCAATCGACATGAAAACGATGATGGCATTTCTGCGGTACAACACTCCGAAAACACCGATACAGAAAAGCAGTACCGAAAGGAAGATGTAGTTTTCTATTCCTATTTCATTTAAAATATTGTTCATTATTTTTTCTCCGTTTTTTCTTTTTTAGACAATAAAACCACACCAATCATCGCTACTAATAATAGGATAGAAGCAAATTCGAATGGCACCATATATTCGTTCAACAAGATGTTTCCTAATTTTTTAATCGATTGGAAATCTTCTCCGGATGTATCGTAATCTCCCATGATAGTTTTTGAATTGATGAAAATAGTCACCAATACAAAACTCATTAATATGAAAACAACGATAGCGCCCAATCGGGTAATTCGAGGTTTGTGTACTTCATCTTCTTTATTCAAATTCATCAACATGATGGTGAATAGAAAGAGTACCATAATTGCCCCCGAATACACTATAATATGTACAATCGCCAAAAACTGTGCGTTGAACAATAAGTAATGACCGGCAATTGAGAAGAAACAAAGCACTAAATAAATCGCGCTGTGAATGGGGTTTTTACTGTAAATGGTTAAAAACGCCGTGGCCAAAGTAATGGCTGCTAAAAAGTAGAAAGTAATTAATATAGGCGACATTAGTTAGCGTTTTTAAGTTGAGTATTTTTTATAGCCATTTCTAAAGGCATCACCAATTTGTCTTTTCCGAAAATAAAATCTTCACGATCGTATTGTGCCGGAACCAATTCTTTGGAAATGGTTAAGTAAATAGCATCTTTCGGACAAGCTTCTTCACACAAGCCGCAGAAAATACAACGCAACATATTGATTTCGTAGATTTCGGCGTACTTTTCTTCACGGTACAAATGTTCTTCGCCTTTTTGACGCTCAGCCGCTTTCATCGTAATGGCTTCTGCCGGACAAGATAGGGCGCACAATCCGCAAGCTGTACAGTTTTCACGACCTTGTTCGTCGCGTTTCAACATGTGACGACCACGGTATACCGGACTAAAAGCACGTACTTGCTCCGGATAATGAATGGTTGCTTTTTTTCTAAAAAAGTGTTTGATGGTAATGAGTAAGCCTTTTACAATGGCTACCAAATAAAGTCGCTCCAAGAACG
>JBDLVY010000026.1:0-4083 GCA_039804545.1 Bacteroidota bacterium
ACCGCTTTAGCAGATTTTAACGGACGCTTAAGATTAGGATTCAACTTTCAAAACTTAGGTCCAAAAATTAACTATGACGCTGGTGCCTCAGACGAAAACAGCGCCAACTTTCTTCCGGCTAACATGAGATTGGGCGGTGGTTATGATTTTATATTTGACGAATACAACAAAGTATCTGTGAGTGTTGAATTCGCCAAACTTTTGGTTCCAACACCTCAAAGCGCCGACTTAGATGGCGACGGATTAGTAACCACTCCTGAAGAATTGGCATTAAGAGATGAAAACAACGCCAACTACAACAAAGTAAATTGGGTATCTGGTATTTTTAAATCATTCAATGATGCGCCGGGTGGTTTTAGTGAAGAGCTTCAAGAATTTACCTATTCTGTTGGTGCCGAATATTTATACCAAGATTCCTTTGCCATGCGTTTAGGATATTTCAATGAAAGCCCGGAAAAAGGAGCCAGAAAATTTTTCTCTCTGGGTGCCGGATTTAAATACAACGTAGTCAAAGTAGATGTTTCTTATCTATTCTCAGCGTCCAAAGTAAAAAACCCATTAGAAAACACATTGCGTTTCTCCTTAACGTTTAACTTTGGTGATAAATACGAAGAATATTAGTAGATAGACCCTAATAAAAACAACATCCAAATTTCTCTTTTGAAGTTTGGATTTTTTTTCCTCATTAATGAAATAATTATTCTACAAGAATGAAAGAAATAAACATCAATACCACATTTGCCGTTTTCCAATCTGCAGATGAACTTCCGCAAGAAGTACAAACCTTGATGCAACAGGCAGTAGAAATTAGAAAAAAAGCCTATGCACCTTATTCCAAATTCAGAGTGGGCACAGCATTGCTATTGGACAACGGAAAAATTGTTTTGGGATCCAATCAGGAAAACGCAGCTTATCCATCCGGACTTTGTGCCGAAAGGGTGGCGATTTTTCAAAGTGGTGCTATTTATCCTGACGCTAAGATTGTAAAGATGGCCGTTACCGCTGCCTCAGACAATAATGAAACTAAGTCACCAATTCCTCCTTGTGGTGCCTGCAGGCAATCCATTTCAGAATATGAATTCAAACAAAATTCTCCTATCGAAATCTATTTTATGGGCGAAAGTGGTGAGGTTTACAAATCAGATTCTGTCAAAAATTTATTACCTCTTAGCTTCGATAAAAACTTCTTGTAAAAAGGTAAAAATTACTGCCTTTAAATTTTACTTCTTACGGGGAATGTTTTACTTTTGCCTTTCGCAAATTTGTGTGTGAGTGAACTATTTTGCGTTGGATCATATTTAGAACTTAATAACGCTTTAGCAAAAGTAACAAATGAAAGAAGTAACCAGAGAAGTTTATTTAAAATGGTATGAAGACATGCTGTTTTGGAGAAAGTTTGAAGACAAACTTGCCGCGCTTTATATTCAACAAAAAGTTAGAGGATTTCTTCACTTATATAATGGTCAGGAAGCCGTTTTAGCCGGTGCATTGCACGCTATGAACTTAGGCGGAAAAGACAAAATGATTACTGCCTATCGTAATCACGTTCAACCAATCGGAATGGGTGTTGACCCAAGAAAAGTAATGGCTGAACTTTTAGGAAAAGTAACAGGAACTTCCAAAGGAATGGGTGGTTCAATGCACATCTTTTCAAAAGAACACGGATTTTATGGTGGTCATGGTATCGTAGGAGCGCAAATTCCTGTGGGTGCTGGTATGGCTTTCGCCGATAAATATTTTGAAACCGGCGGAGTTACTCTAACCTATTTTGGGGATGGTGCTGCACGTCAAGGATCATTACACGAAGCTTTCAATATGGCCATGTTATGGAAATTACCTGTAGTATTCATTTGTGAAAACAATGGATATGCTATGGGAACTTCTGTAGAAAGAACAGCTAATCACACCGATATCTGGAAACTTGGTTTAGGATATGAAATGCCTTGTGGACCTGTAGACGGAATGAATCCGGTAAAAGTAGCCGAAGCCATGCACGAAGCTATGGAAAGAGCACGTCGCGGAGACGGACCAACTTTCTTAGAAATGAAAACATACCGATACAGAGGTCACTCAATGTCGGATGCCCAATTATACCGCTCCAAAGAAGAAGTAGAAGAATACAAAAAAATTGACCCTATTACGCAAGTATTAGATGTCATTAAAGAGAAAAAGTATGCCACTGACGCTGAAATTGAAGTGATTGACGAAAGAGTAAAAGATTTAGTAGAAGAGTGTGCAACCTTCGCTGAAGAATCTCCTTTCCCTGAAGCACAACAATTGTACGACGTGGTTTACGAACAAGAAAATTATCCTTTCATCCCTCACAGACTATAATTATGGCAACAAAAATCACTATGCCGCGTTTGAGCGACACGATGACGGAAGGAACTGTAGCCACTTGGTTGAAAAAAGTAGGTGACGCAGTAAAAGAAGGCGATATTTTAGCTGAAATCGAAACCGATAAAGCGACAATGGAGTTTGAATCTTTTAACGCTGGTACTTTACTGTATATCGGTATCAAAGAAGGAGAAACGGCTGCAGTAGATTCACTTTTAGCCATCATTGGTAAAGAAGGAGAAGATATTTCAGGATTAATTTCAGGAACAGCTACAGCTACTGAAGTAAAAACAGAAGCTCCGACTCAAACAGAACCCGCAACAAACAACCCGCAACCCGCAACCTCTTTACCACAAGGAGTTGTAGTAGTAACTATGCCTCGTTTGAGTGATACGATGACCGAAGGTACTGTAGCGACTTGGTTGAAAAAAGTAGGTGACGAAGTGAAAGAAGGCGATATTTTAGCCGAAATCGAAACCGATAAAGCTACCATGGAATTCGAATCTTTCAACGCAGGTACTTTATTATTTATAGGAATAAACGAAGGACAATCCGCTCCGGTTGACAGCGTTTTAGCTATCATCGGTCCAGCAGAAACAGACATTAACGGCATAGCCGAAAATTATAAAAAAAATGGCGCTGCTCCTATGGTTGCTCCTACAGCAAGTGAACAGGCAGTAATAGTTGCTCCGGTAGCAGATGCATCTCAATCGGCAGATGGAGGAAGAATTTTTGCTTCGCCATTAGCCAAACAAATTGCCAAGGACAAAGGAATCAACTTATCACAAATAAAAGGTTCTGGAGAAAACGGTCGAATCACGAAAAGTGATGTAGAAAACTTCACTCCGTCAGCTGCTGCTGCAGCAAGTCAAGATACTCAACCGACTAGCGAAAACTCACAACCTGCAGCAACAGTGGTAAAACCATTTGTTCCGGCCGGTGAAAAATTCTCAGAAGAAATCAAAAATTCGCAAATGCGTAAAACCATTGCGCGTCGTTTGGCTGAATCTAAATTCACAGCACCACACTACTACTTGACTATTGAAGTAAGCATGGATGAAGCTATGAAATCTCGTGCTGTTATTAATACTGTACCTGACACCAAAGTATCTTTTAACGATATGGTAGTAAAAGCTTGTGCTATGGCTTTGAAAAAGCACCCACAAGTCAACTCTCAATGGAGAGAAGATGCAATGATTATTAATCACCATGTGAATGTTGGCGTAGCCGTAGCTGTTGAAGATGGCCTAGTCGTTCCAGTATTGAATTTTACTGACCAAATGACTTTGTCTCAAATTGGCGCTGCTGTAAAAGATTTAGCTGGGAAAGCCAAAAATAAAAAACTAACTCCTGCCGAAATGGACGGAAGTACATTTACGGTTTCTAACCTAGGCATGTTTGGCATCCAATCCTTCACTTCTATTATAAACCAACCAAATTCTGCTATCCTATCTGTAGGAGCTATCGAAGAAAAACCGGTAGTAAAGAATGGTCAGATTGTAGTAGGAAACACTATGACTTTAACATTAGCTTGTGACCACAGAACCGTTGACGGAGCCACAGGAGCACAATTCCTGCAAACGCTGAGAATCTTCTTGGAGAATCCGGTGACGATGTTGGCATAAGAATAAAATTTCCTTATAACAATAAAACCCGCTCAAATGAGTGGGTTTTTTATTTGGGCGTGTCTCGTTGAAAAAACGAGACCGGGCTGTCCGGGTTACGCGGTAACCTCTCCCATCCCTC
>JBDLVY010000027.1:0-9955 GCA_039804545.1 Bacteroidota bacterium
CAACAGTTTCAGCTTAGCTACATTACCCATCATTTTGGCCTCAGGATGAAACTCGTCTATGTAATTCATCATGGTATACACTTGGATACCGTTGATAATCCAACTGTCTTTTCTGGGGTCAAGTTGAAGTGCATTGTGCAAATAATTGTTTAAATAGGTTTTCAAAAACTTAATTTCAAATAGGAATTCATCGGGAAACGGACTGATGAAATTGGGTAGTTGATTCAAACCATAAAACGGATTTCTATCATAATCAGCTTGGGTGACCGTGATTTTTTCGAGTGGATATTGCCCCAGATTTTCACCAACAAAATTGACAATTTTGTCAATCACTAAAGTCCTTTGAAATTCATTCAGCCTGCTGTCATGCAAGTTGGAAACAACTTCGACTTGACTGTTTTTAAAAACAGAATATTCTTTTGGATTGTCAATCAGCAAACTAAAATTCAAACGGTTTTTTCCTGAAAGTTGGTATTGATTTGGGTTGTTTTGGGTAATGTTCAAATCGGAATTCAAAATCAAATTCCCCGATATTTTAATGTCCATCTCATAATCCGTCATGGCATTAGCGGCATCGTCTAAATTCAGATTGTTGTATTTGACAAAAGCGTTTTTTTCATAACGTGCCGGAATCAGAAAACAGTTTTTAAGGTGCATCTTTCCGTTTTCGCCATAACCATATGAAGTGAATTTATCACTCGGAATTTTTAGGGTATAACTCAGTTTGAAAGTTGCTTTTTGATGCGGTAATAGTTTTTCGCGCAAGCGAATCTGAATCACATCCGGATAATTCTCATCCCTTTCCCAGGTGAGCATCAACAGGTTTTCGTCGATAATGGTGATGTTGTCTGTTTTGCCTCGTTCTTTGTCTTGTGCCAAATGAAAACTGCGTTCAAATTCATCCGAAAAACGACCTGCTAAAGGCGTGTTTTTATCCCGATACGCATTGTTCCAATCATTCAAAACAATAAAACTCAATGTGTCATTGGAGGCATTGTTGAAAGTGAGCTCCTGAATTACGTTGAGTGTTTTGGTTTCGCTATTGACTTCCACCACCATTTTCGTATGATGTTGTGCCCAAAGTGCTTGACTCAAAAACAGGAAAAACAATAGCTTTTTCAATAGAATTTGTTTTGGATAAAATCGTTTAAAATAATGGTAGTAAATACCGTAGCGCCTTTTTCATTAAGGTGTCCGCAAGACGAAAAATAGCGGTCATCGGTCACTTTGTTTTCATAATTGTAGACTTCCGGATAGACTGATTTGATGCGGTTAAAATAGGCATCGCTGTCTGAGCCTTGGCACATTGGCGTTGCAATAGCAATGAGGTTGATGTTGTTTTTTTGGCACAACATTTTAATTTCATCGTAGGCCAAATTTCTTTTCGGACTATAATCGGAAAGATCATAACTCATATTTTTTCCATTGTGTTTCAATGCATAAAAACCATCATTGTTCAACGCGTTCGTTTTTTTATTAACAAGTGAAAAGAACATTTCCCTAAATCCAATTTTCGCATCGTTCTTAATGTAGCGGTAAAACGGGATGTAAAAGAGTTGGTTGTACTCGGGAATATTTTGGTAATGTTGCTGAATGGTTTTCGAAGTGTGCAAGTAAGGCATGTACATTGATCGCACGCCATCGGAATACGAATTGCTGTTGAGGTTCAAATCGACATCCAAAATGATGTTTTTGATTTTATACTCGTTTTCCAACATTAGTTTCAAAAGCAAAGCTGTTTCGTCCAATTTCGAACCGCTCATTCCGAAGTTAAAAGCCTTGATGCCTTTGTCATTAAATACTTTGGCCACCATATGATTTTGGGTACGTGAAGAACCCATAAACAGGACGTCAAATTTTTTGTCTTTTGCAGTAAGAACGTGCTGAATTTTGTTTCGTTGCGTTGAATTAAGATAAACCAAGGTATAGGCAATATCCAACAACACTGCCGAAAGCAAGGTTATGAAGAGAAGTTTACCAATAAAAACAACAAATTTGCTCATTAGAATTGAAAGTAAATAAAGTTTTTATAATCGGTGAATATGCCTAAAGCGATGATGACAAGAATACTCAAACCCACTTTTAATTCACTGTATTTGCCCGAAAGCGGTTCGATTTTATAACGGTTGTTCCATTCGACCATGACAAATAAAAGAATCATAAACAGGATTTCGTAATTGTACCGCTCGATGTTGAAATATTGTTTCGAAAAATCCCAATCAGTGACCATTCGTTGGATATATGAAAACGCTTCTTGAATGGTTTTGGCACGGAAAAATATCCAAGCCAAGCAAGTAATGGCAAAGGTTAGAATGATATTGAGAACGATTTTCAGCGAAGTGAAATTGAACGAAATTGTAAACGCGTCTATATTGCTTCGGTTCTTATTTAAAACCAATAGCGGAATAAAATACAAGGCATTAATCAAACCCCAAGCGACATACGTCCAGCTTGCGCCATGCCAAAATCCGCTGACCAAAAAGATAATCATCACATTCCTGATTTGGAATAATTTTGTCCCTTTGCTTCCGCCTAACGGAATGTACAAATAGTCTCTGAACCAAGACGAAAGCGAGATGTGCCAACGGCGCCAAAACTCAGCAATATCTCTCGAAAAATAAGGGTAATTGAAGTTCTTCAGCAAGTCGATGCCAAACAGTTTTGACGTACCCAAAGCAATATCGGAATAACCCGAGAAGTCACCATAAATTTGGAACGCAAAATACACTGCGCCCAACATTAGCGACAAAGAATTCATCGAACTGAAATTGTCGAAAATCGCGTTAGCATACATTGCGCAAGTATCGGCGATGACTACTTTTTTGACCAAACCCCAAATGATTTGGTAAACGCCTTCTTTGGCTTTTTCAAAATCAAATTCGCGCTTGACTTTCAATTGTGGCAATAAATGCGTTGCGCGTTCAATTGGTCCGGCAACAAGCAGCGGAAAATAACTCACAAACAGCGAATAATCGACAAAGTTTTTTTCCGATTTAATTCGGCCATAATAAATATCGATGATATAAGACAAGCCGTGAAATGTGTAAAACGAAATTCCAATCGGAAGAATGACCTCTAATAAAATTGGGCTGACGTTAAAGCCAAACGCTTGAAACAATTCGGCAAATGAAGTCGCGAAAAAGTTGTAGTATTTGAATAGACCGAGAAAACCTAAGTTCATTGCGACACAAACCCAAAGCCAGAATTTCCTTGAATGATGCGTGGTGCTGTCTTCAATTTTAATGGCTAATGCATAACAAAGTAAAGTGGAGAAAATCAGCAGGAATAAAAATCCCCAATCCCAACAAGCATAGAAATAATAACTCGCAAAAATGAGGATGTAATTTTGCGTCGCTTTCGATTTATGGGCCACAAACCAGTACAACAGAAAAACTATTGGTAGAAAAATGGCAAACTGTAGCGAGTTGAAAAACATGTTGTAGCAATTGGCGTTTATCGATCAGCGTTTAGCCATTAGCTGTTGAATACTGCTAAAGGCTAAAAGCTAACGGATTAAAAGTTAGGACTTAAGTTGTATTTTTTGTAGAAATTATCCAAAGCTTCTACCACTTCGTCTTCGGTATCGACCACTTTAATTAAGTTCATGTCTTGCGGACTAACCGTTTTTTCTCTTTCAATCATCACCGTTTTTACCCAATCTAACAAGCCAGACCAGAATTCGGTTCCGACCAAAATGATGGGAAACTTACCGATTTTTTTGGTTTGGATTAACGTCATCGCTTCGAACAATTCGTCTAAAGTTCCGAATCCGCCCGGCATAACCACAAAACCTTGAGAGTATTTGACAAACATGACTTTGCGCACAAAGAAATAGTCGAAATTCAGGTTTTTATCTTTGTCGATATACGGATTAAAATGTTGTTCAAAAGGCAATTCGATGTTCAGCCCAACAGAAGTTCCGCCGCCATTGTGTGCACCTTTGTTTCCGGCTTCCATAATTCCGGGTCCGCCGCCTGTGATGACACCGTAACCGGCTTTACTGATTTTATAAGCGATTTTTTCGGCTAATAAATAATAGCGGTCGTTGGGTTTGGTACGGGCAGAGCCAAAAATTGACACACAAGGTCCAATTCGCGCCATGCTTTCGTAACCGTTGACAAACTCCGACATGATTTTAAAAATCGCCCAAGAGTCATTGGTTCTTATTTCGTTCCAGGTTTTTTGTTTTAGTTTTTCCTGTATTTTATCGTCTTCATTTTGAAAATCTTCTTTCATCTTTTGAGTATAATTTTTTAAGCAAACATGCTAAAGTAATTCTTTTTTCAAAAACTGCGCAGTGTAGCTTTTCTTATTTTTTATAATCTCTTCCGGTGTTCCTACACACAAAATTTGACCGCCGCCTTTTCCGCCTTCGGGTCCAACGTCAATGATATGATCAGCCAATTTGATGACATCCATATTGTGTTCAATAATCAAAATGGTATTGCCTTTATCAACCAGTTTGTTGATCACATCCATTAACACGCGTATGTCTTCAAAATGCAAACCAGTTGTGGGTTCGTCCATGATGTAAAACGTGTTTCCGGTGTCTTTTTTGGATAATTCTGTGGCCAATTTGATGCGTTGCGCTTCACCGCCCGAAAGCGTGGTGCTTTGTTGTCCCAGAGTGATATAACCCAAACCAACATCTTGTATGGTCTTGACTTTTCTGTAAATTTTCGGGATGTTTTCAAAGAAATCGACGGCTTCATCTACGGTCATGTTCAATACATCTGAAATGGATTTGCCTTTGTATCGAATTTCCAAAGTTTCTCGGTTGAAACGTTTACCTTGACAAGTTTCACATTCCACATAAACATCCGGCAAGAAACTCATTTCGATGGTGCGCACACCCGAACCTTCACAAGTTTCACATCTTCCGCCCGAAACATTAAAGCTAAATCTTCCGGCTTTGTACCCGCGAATCATGGCTTCCGGTGTTTGCGTATACAAACTTCTGATTTCCGAAAATACATCGGTATACGTAGCAGGATTGGAGCGTGGCGTTCTGCCAATCGGACTTTGATCAATGTCAATTACTTTGTCGATATGTTCTAAACCTTCAATTTTTTTGTACGGTTGTGGTTTTTTTACGCCGTTAAAATAATACGCATTCAAAATAGGGTAGAGCGTTTCATTAATCAAGGTCGATTTTCCGCTACCCGAAACTCCGGTCACACAAATCAGTTTTCCCAGAGGCAATTCAATCGATACATTTTTTAGGTTGTTTCCGGTTGCGCCGATTAATTTCATGAATTTACCATTGCCTTCGCGGCGTTTTTTAGGCACTTCAATTTTCATTTCCCCATTCAAATACATCGCCGTGATGGTATGTTCGTTGAGCAACGCTTTAGGTGTGCCTTTGCTGATGATTTCCCCACCAAATTTCCCCGCTTTGGGACCAATGTCAATCACATAATCGGCACGTTCTATCATGTCTTTGTCGTGTTCTACAACCAAAACCGAGTTGCCAATGTCTCTTAATTGTTCCAAAGAATGAATCAGTTTTTCGTTGTCTCTTTGGTGCAAACCGATACTCGGCTCGTCCAAAATATACAATACGCCCACGAGTTGCGAACCAATTTGTGTGGCCAAACGAATACGCTGAGCTTCACCACCCGAAAGCGATTTGGAACTACGGTTAATCGACAAATAATTCAATCCCACATTCACCAAAAAGCGCAAACGGTCTTTGATTTCTTTGACAATTTCTGAAGCAATGATGGTTTGTTTTTCAGATAAGTGTTGGTCTAAATCATCAAACCAACTGGATAAATCCGAAATATCCATAGTAGATAAATCGAAGATGTTTTTTTCGTTTATTCTGAAGTACATCGCTTCTTTTTTCAAACGCGAACCACGGCATTCCGGACATTCGATTTCGTCCATGAATTCTTTTGCCCAGCGTTTGATGGAAGTCGAATTGCTTTCATCGTATTGGTTTTTGATGAAATGCGAAATGCCTTCGAATTCTATTTTGTATTCTTTGGTGATGCCCAAAGTTTTAGATGCTACAGAGAATTTTTCTTTGCCACCTTGCAAAATAATTTGCATCGCTTCCTCGGGGATATTTTCTATTGCATCGGTTAGGCTAAAGCCAAATTTTTCTCCGATGATTTCCAACTGTTTGAAAATCCAAGACGATTTGTATTCACCTAACGGAGCAAAACCGCCATTTTTGATGGACAACTTCGGATTTGGAATGATTTTTTTTAGATTGATTTCGTGAACAGTTCCCAAACCTTTACATTCATCACAAGCGCCTTTTGGAGAGTTGAAAGAGAATAAATTCGGTTCCGGATTTTGATAAGAAATGCCCGATGTTGGACACATCAGATTCCGACTAAAATAACGCACTTCATTGGTGTCTTGGTCTAAAATCATCAACACATTTTCGCCGTGATACATGGCAGTTTTGATGCTTTCTGTCAGGCGTTTTTCGTTTTCCTCATTGTGCTCAATCACCATTCTATCGATGACAATTTCGATATCGTGGGTTTTGTAACGGTCGAGTTTCATGCCCGGAAGTAAGTCTTGTACTTCGCCGTTTACTCTTACTTTCAAGAAACCTTGTTTGGTAATTTGTTGGAACAATTCGGCGTAATGTCCTTTTCTGGCGCGAATAATCGGGGCCAAAATATTAATTCGTTTTCCGGTGAAGTTTTGAATAATCAAATCCTTGATTTGCTCATCAGAATACGAAACCATTTTTTCACCCGTAACATAACTGTAAGCTTCGCCACCACGCGCATAGAGCAAACGAAGAAAGTCGTATATTTCAGTAATCGTACCCACAGTTGAACGCGGACTTTTACTCGTTGTTTTTTGTTCGATAGCAATTACGGGAGAAAGACCATCAATTTTATCTACATCCGGCCGTTCTAAACCACCCAAAAATTGTCTGGCATAAGCCGAAAAAGTTTCGATATAGCGGCGTTGTCCTTCGGCATAAATGGTGTCGAAAGCCAAAGACGATTTTCCTGAACCCGAAAGACCGGTGATTACCACCAGTTTTTCGCGTGGAATGTTGATGTCAATATTCTTAAGATTGTGCACTCGAGCACCGAGCACTTCAATCATATTTTCTGTTTCAAGCATAGCAATTGGGCAAAACGCAAAGGTAGTGTTTTGGCACCAATTTTTGAATAGACGGTGGAGAAGTTATTGTTAAAAATGATTACTCTATCATCATTTCTTTTAAACGATGGCGATAGCTTTCAAGTACGTCAATTTTAGATAAGAATCCAAAGTATTTTCCTTTAAAGATAACCGGTAAAATGGTGGCTTTAGAAGTTTCAAACAACAGCATAATTTTTTCAGGTTTGTCTTCAAAAAGGATCAACTCTTTAGGTTGGGTCATGATTTCAGACATGGTCATGAATTTGACATGATTCGGATTGAAAATAAAAGCTTTGACTTCTTCAAAATCGACTAAGCCAATTAAAGATTTGTCTTGGTCGACAATTGGAATTATTTTTTGGTCACTGGTTGAAAAAATATCCACTACTTTACTTGGTGAATCGAGTAGGTTTAAGGTTTTATAATTTTGTTGTACCAAATTGTAAAAGTTAATACTTTGCAAGATGTTTTTGTCTTTATCGCTGGTAAAAACTTCGCCTTTATCGGCTAGACTTTTGACATCCATCGAATGTTTTTCAAACTGTTTAGAAACGGCAAAACTAATGGAAGATACTACCATTAAAGGCACCATCAAATCATAACCACCGGTAATTTCAACGATAAGGAAAATGGCAGTTAGCGGCGCATGAAACAAACCGCTAAGGATTCCGGCCATGCCTACTATGGTGAAATTGGCTATGGGTAAATGATGGGTAAAATTGAGCAGATTTATCGATTTGGCCACAAAATAACCCAGATACGAACCCACAAAAAGTGAGGGCGCAAAGTTACCACCATTACCACCGCTTCCTATTGTTAGTCCGGTGGCAAAAGATTTCAATAACATGGTAACACCAATAAACGCTAACAAAATCCATTCGCTGCTTTTGAATTTTTCGAGCATGGTATTGTCTAGTAAAATACTTGGATTTTTTGAGGTTAAGGTTTTGATACTTTCATAACCTTCCCCAAAAAGAGTTGGGAAAAAGAAAATCAAAATAGCCAAAAGTAAGGCGCCGAATAAAGCCTTGCGATATCCTTTGTTTTTAAAGCTCCCGAAGAATTTCTCTACTCTTTGAAAATTTCTCGCGTGATAAACTGAGGTCAATCCGGCTAAAATTCCCAATAAAATATAATAAGGTGTATTGTGGTAATCAAACTTGAGCGTTTGTTGAAAATTCAATATTACATCATCGCTTAAAGCAATAGTAGAAATCAAAGCACCGGTTGCTGCCGAAATGATAATCGGGATAAAAGCCGCGATTGAAATATCCGTTAGCACTACTTCTATGGCAAATAAAACTCCGGCAATTGGGGCATTGAACGCGGCACCAATTCCGGCTGCAACTCCACAAGCCAGCAATAGAATTCGGTCTTTTTGGGACAAATGATATTTCTGCGCAAAGTTGGAACCAAATGCCGCACCGGTAATCACAATTGGACTTTCCAATCCGGCTGAACCTCCGAGACCAACGGTTAAAGAGCTGGTGACAATTTGGGCATACATTTGTTTTTTGGGCATGATGCCGCCTTTTTTGGCTACGGCATACAGTACTTTAGAGCTGCCTTTTTCTATGTGATTGTTTAGGAGATTGCGGACTACAAAAACGGTTAATAAAATTCCCGCAATTGGCAGCAAACTATTGATGTAAGGTAATTTTAAAAAGCCATTGATATCATTGGCCAACAGAAAAATATTATGCGCAAAACTCTTTAGAAGAATTACGGCAAACGAACAAGTAATGGCAACGGCTACGCAGGCGAAATAGATAAAATTTCTCTCACTGAGTTTGTCTTTCAGAAGAAAAATTAAGTTTTCGGCTCTTCTGAAAATACTTCGGAAAACAATTTTAAAAAGGGAAGCTTTGTTCGATGGCATTGATTCAAACATTAGGATTGCTAAGATACAATTTCAAACTACAATTTCAATAGCAAAAGTGAATTTTGATATTAAAGTTGGGTGAGTTTGTCTTTACAATGTTGGCGTAATTCCTCAAAAAACAAAGTGAATTCGTTTTCAAATTCGGTGTAGTATTGTTTTAACTCTACTATTGATTCATTCATGGCAACGCGGTGTTTAGTGCGGTAATCCATTTGGAACATAATCATTTCCAAGCCTTCAAGAGAAGCATAACTCACCAACCAATTTCTGCCAATCATATAAGGCATCATACCTTGGGCTCTTTCTGTAAGGGCATCGTAATTTTCTTTGAGTAAGAGATAAAAGTTAACGGCATACTCTTCTAGTTTGAGGTTAGAATAGTTATTCCAATTTTTGGCCAAAAAATGATCATAAAAAATATCCATAATCACTCCAGAATAATGGCCGTATTTCTCATGCAACCTATGTTTGCTTTGTCGGTAAATAGGGTGCATATCGGTAAAACTGTCAATCGAACGATGGAGTAAAATTCCTTTTCTAATTTCGGTTGGATAATTCTCATAGTGATGCCCGCGAATACTGTCCGCCATAAAATTTCCGATTTTGAGTAAATCGTTGTCGCCGGAAAGATAGATGTGGGCTAGGAAATTCATATACAATAACGCTTCTTCTCAAAGATAGAAAAAAAACAACTATGAATAGGATTTATTAATCTATTCAAAGTTTCAAAGTATATTGTAATTGTGCTGTTTAGGGTTGTAAAAATTTTTGATAGGCGGCAATAAACTTTTTAGAATTTTCATTTTCACTGTTGAAGGAATGAATAATGATTGGTTCTTTTAATTTTTGAATGGAAACAAGCAATGCCTTTATTTGCGCTGGAGTAGCGTTTTCTTTTAGAGGTAAATTGTAAAATGCTTGGTTGTATTGTTTCATAATTGAGGCTTCCGTTTT
>JBDLVY010000028.1:0-2651 GCA_039804545.1 Bacteroidota bacterium
AGTTAAGTTATCACCTGGCATTACCATCTCTACACCTGCTGGTAAAGAAATAACTCCTGTTACGTCAGTTGTACGTACGTAGAACTGTGGACGGTAGTTATTGTGGAATGGCGTGTGACGACCACCTTCTTCTTTTTTCAAGATATAAACCTCAGCTTTAAATTTAGCATGTGGTTTAACAGATCCTGGCTTAACGATTACCATACCTCTTTTGATATCTGCTTTATCGATACCTCTTAAAAGTAATCCTACGTTATCTCCAGCTTCACCTCTATCAAGGATTTTACGGAACATCTCAACTCCAGTGATTGTAGAAGTCAATTTATCAGCTCCCATACCAATGATTTCAACCGGATCTCCAGTATTAGCTACTCCTGTTTCGATACGACCTGTAGCAACAGTTCCACGACCTGTAATAGTAAATACGTCTTCAACTGGCATCAAGAATGGTTTAGCAACGTCACGTACTGGTTCTTCGATCCAGTTGTCAACAGCTTCCATCAATTCGATGATTTTTGGTACCCAAGCAGGGTCATTGTTCAATCCACCTAAAGCAGAACCTTGAACAACAGGACCATTATCTCCATCATATTCGTAGAAAGACAATAAGTCTCTGATTTCCATTTCTACTAACTCTAGTAATTCCGCATCATCAACCATATCCACTTTGTTCATGAATACAACGATTCTTGGAATACCAACCTGGCGTCCTAAAAGGATGTGCTCACGAGTTTGTGGCATTGGTCCGTCTGTTGCAGCAACTACTAAAATAGCACCGTCCATTTGAGCAGCACCAGTAACCATGTTCTTAACGTAATCCGCGTGACCTGGACAGTCAACGTGTGCGTAGTGACGGTTAGCAGTTTCATACTCAACGTGCGAAGTATTAATAGTAATACCTCTTTCTTTTTCTTCTGGAGCGTTATCAATTTGATCAAATGATTTCGCTTGACAGTAACCTGCATCAGACAATACTTTTGTGATCGCTGCAGTTAAAGTTGTTTTTCCGTGGTCAACGTGCCCAATTGTTCCAATGTTTAAGTGGGGCTTGTTACGGTTAAAATTTTCTTTTGCCATTTTACTTAATTTTTAATCTTAGTTTATATATTAGTGTTCAAATTTTACAATTTTGAGCCAACTACGGGAATTGAACCCGTGACCTCTTCCTTACCAAGGAAGCACTCTACCCCTGAGCTAAGTCGGCTTTTGCCTAGTCCAGAAGTTAGAACTTAAGAATTCAGAAACTTCCAAATTCATATTTCTAAATTCCAATTAGTTTAGATTACCACTTTTCAGATGGTGATCCTGATAAGGCGTTGCCTTATCCAAGCTTTAAAACGAATTTACTCGAAAGTAAACTTTCGGATAAATCCTTATTTAAATCTTGTGGGGAGAGCAGGATTCGAACCTGCGAAGATGTAATCAGCGGATTTACAGTCCGCCCTCGTTGGCCGCTTGAGTATCTCCCCAACTTTTCTTATGTATACCTAAATTGAGCCGGCGGAGGGACTCGAACCCACGACCTGCTGATTACAAATCAGCTGCTCTAGCCAACTGAGCTACGCTGGCAATTACAATAAAAAAAGTCCGCTATTTCTAACGGACTGCAAATGTATGGATTTTATCTTTTAATCAAAACATTTTTAGAAAAAAATTTGCCTTAAGGGTGTGTTCTAATTTTTTCCTTTCTTTTTACCAATAATCTTTCGAGAGATTCCGAAGATAACTCCACTGCTTCCTCAAATGTTTTGCATTGTTTCTTAACCATAAAATCATCCCCAGGAACATGAATTTTTACTTCCACCATTTTATTTTCTTTCTCACTTGTGTTATCTACCTTCAAAAAAACATCTGACGAAACCACTTTGTCGTAGAATTTTTCAAGTTTCCCTAATCTTTCATTGATGAAATCAACCAGCTTTCTGTCGACAGTGAAATTTACTGCATGAACATTTACCTTCATAATTAAATTTTTTTTGATTAAACATTGTAGAATTATTTTTTATTTCTCGGATGAGCACTACCGTAAACCTTTTTGAGTTCCGCTAAACTGCTGTGAGTGTAGACTTGGGTAGAGGCTAAACTAGAATGTCCTAATAATTCTTTAACTGAATTTATATCTGCCCCATTGTTTAGAAGATGAGTCGCGAATGTGTGTCTTAAAATGTGCGGACTCTTTTTTACCTTCTCTGAGACATTACTAAAGTAATAATTTATTAAACGATAAACAAACGAATCATTCAATTTAACGCCTTTTAACAGTAGAAAAAAATACTCCTCATCTATAATCCTTTGTATATGTGATCTTTCTGTTATGTATATTTTTATTTGACTTTCAACAATAGGCAAAATCGGTATAATCCTTTCCTTATTTCTTTTACCTAAAACTTTGAGCGTTCCGTTAGACAAATCAATATTATGCAGTTTTAAATTAATCAACTCCGTTCTTCTGATTCCGGTGGTGTAAAACAAATCAACAATCAACTTATCGCGAACACCGTCAAAATCATCAGAATATACTATTTGGTTCAAAACCAAATCCAATTCTTTTTCCGAAAAGGGAATCTGTAATTTTTTGGGCGCTTTTAAAGCTTTGTGTTTCAAGAGCGGACTCGTTTCGATTTGTTTTGTTTTGAGCAAAAATTTGTAAA
>JBDLVY010000029.1:0-12406 GCA_039804545.1 Bacteroidota bacterium
TCGACTAAACATCAACCGCATTTCGGAAGAAGATATCGCCTTTTTAGAAAATGAAATCGACAGCATGGATACGGCTTTACCACAAATGACACACTTTGTCTTACCCGGAGGTCATACTACCGTGTCATATTGTCACATTGCGCGCTGTGTCTGCCGTAGAGCCGAACGTTTGGCAACCCATTTACACGAATTAGAACCTACTGACGAACAAGTAATCAAGTACCTGAACCGACTTTCTGACTACCTTTTTGTCTTGGCACGGAAGTTGTCCTTTGACCTGCAAGCGGAGGAAGTGAAATGGATTCCGAGGAAATAGTTTTCAGTATTCAGTAGGCAGTATTCGGTCGTTTATCTTTAAAAAACTGACCACTGAAAACTGACCGCTGACCACTAAAACAAGACGTTCTTAAACTTACTAAAAAATAAATCAAAAAAAACTTGACTTTTTCAGTATAAAATTTATTTTTGCATAAACTAAAATCGACAGAAGATGTATTGGACATTAGAATTGGCATCCTATTTAAGCGATGCGCCTTGGCCAGCTACCAAAGATGAACTTATCGACTATGCTATACGTACAGGTGCTCCACTAGAAGTAGTAGAGAATTTACAATCGATAGAAGACGAAGGTGAAATCTACGAATCAATGGAAGAGATTTGGCCAGATTATCCAACAGACGAAGATTACCTTTGGAATGAGGATGAATATTAAAAAAAATAAACAATCACAACAAAGAAAAAAGTCCGTTTAGGGCTTTTTTTTTGTTTAAATTTGCACACTTAAAAAGTTGGCTGTTTGATGTTAGTTGTAGGATGAAAAAAACATCCATCACCTAACTTCCATCATCTAACAACAATCAAAATAAACAAACCCATTATGAGTTTCATTAATAGTATTATCAAAGCTTTTGTAGGCGACAAATCTCAAAAAGATGTCAAAGCAACGCAACCTTATATCACTAAAATTAAAGCTTTAGAGCCTGTTTTAGCCGCATTGTCACACGACGAACTAAGAGCCAAAACTGCTGAGTTTAAAGAAAAGATCAAACAAGCGCGTGCCAAACAAGACGCAGAAATTGAAGCCAAAAAACAAGAAGCTGAAAACACGGCCGACATCGACCAAAGAGAAGACATTTACAATGCCATTGACACTCTAGAAAAAGAAGCTTACGAAATCTCAGAAAAAGTATTGAGCGAAATCCTTCCGGATGCTTTTGCTGTGATTAAAGAAACAGCGCGTCGTTTCAAAGAAAATACCTCGGTTACCGTTTCGGCTTCGCCAAAAGACAGAGAACTTTCAGCTACAAAATCTTATATCACTTTAGACGGTGACAAAGCCATTTGGGCCAATTCTTGGAATGCCGCCGGAAAAGAAATCACTTGGGATATGGTACACTACGACGTACAGTTGATAGGTGGTATCGTATTACACGAAGGCAAAATTGCCGAAATGCAAACCGGTGAAGGAAAAACATTAGTGGCAACACTTCCACTCTACTTAAACGCTTTGACCGGAAATGGTGTTCACTTGGTAACGGTGAATGACTATTTGGCCAAACGTGACAGCACTTGGAAAGCACCATTATTCGAATTCCACGGCTTGACGGTAGATTGTATTGACAATCACTCACCCAACTCAGATGCTCGTAGAAAAGCTTATGAAGCCGATATTACTTACGGAACCAACAACGAATTTGGTTTTGACTACTTGCGTGATAACATGGCGCATTCGCCGGAAGATTTGGTACAAAGAAAACACAACTACGCTATTGTAGATGAGGTCGATTCGGTATTGATTGATGATGCCAGAACGCCATTGATTATTTCAGGACCAGTGCCTGATGGCGACCGTCACGAGTTCAACGAATTGAAACCAAAAATTGAAAACTTATACAATTTACAACGCCAGTTGGCCAACGGATTCTTAACCGAAGCCAAACGTTTGATCAAAGATGGCAACACCAAAGATGGCGGTTTCCAATTGTTAAGAGCTTACCGTTCGCTACCCAAAAACAAAGCGTTAATCAAGTTTTTGAGTGAAGAAGGTATGAAAGCGCTTTTACAAAAAACCGAAAACGAATACATGTCTGACAACAACCGCAGAATGCCGGAAGTTGATGAAGCCATGTATTTTGTAATCGAAGAAAAAAACAATCAGGTAGAATTGACCGATAACGGAATCAAATTCTTATCCAAAGATACTTCAGAAGATTTCTTCGTGTTACCGGATATCGGAACTGAAATTGCCAATATCGAAAAACAAAACCTGGAAAAAGACCAAGAAGCAGAAGCGAAAGAAAAATTATTCCAAGACTTCGGCGTAAAATCAGAAAGAATTCACACACTGACGCAGTTATTGAAAGCCTATACTTTGTTTGAAAAAGATACCGAATACGTTATCATGGACAACAAAATCCTGATTGTAGATGAGCAAACGGGTCGTATTATGGATGGTCGCCGTTATTCTGATGGATTGCACCAAGCGATTGAAGCCAAAGAAAATGTAACCATTGAAGCTGCAACACAAACCTTTGCAACGATTACATTACAGAATTATTTCCGTATGTACAGCAAATTGGCCGGTATGACCGGAACTGCTGTCACCGAAGCCGGTGAGTTATGGCAGATATACAAATTAGACGTAGTTGAAATTCCAACCAACAGAGGAATGGCGCGTCAAGACAAAGAAGATTTGATTTACCGTTCGGTGCGTGAAAAATTCAACGCGGTGATTGAAGATGTTACTCAATTGTCAAAAGCTGGTCGTCCGGTATTGATTGGAACCACTTCGGTAGAGATTTCGGAATTATTGAGTCGAATGCTGAAAATGCGCGGTGTAGAGCACAACGTATTGAACGCTAAAATGCACAAAAAAGAAGCCGACATTGTAGCCGAAGCCGGAAAACCAGGCGTAGTTACTATCGCAACGAATATGGCCGGTCGTGGAACCGATATTAAATTAACCCCAGAAGTAAAAGCTGCCGGAGGTTTGGCCATCATTGGTACAGAACGCCACGATTCCCGTCGTGTTGACCGTCAGTTGCGTGGTCGTGCCGGTCGTCAAGGTGATCCAGGAAGTTCACAGTTTTATGTGTCTTTGGAAGACAACTTAATGCGTTTGTTTGGTTCAGACAGAGTAGCCAAAATCATGGACAGAATGGGATTGAAAGAAGGAGAAGTGATCCAACATTCGATGATGACCAAATCTATTGAACGCGCTCAGAAAAAAGTCGAAGAAAACAACTTTGGAACACGTAAACGTTTGTTAGAATATGATGACGTGATGAATGCCCAACGTGAAGTGGTTTACAAACGTCGTCGTCATGCTTTGCACGGTGAGCGTTTGAAACTAGACATTGCCAATATGATGTATGACACTTGCGAATTAATCGTAAGCGAAAACAAAGGCAGAAATGATTTTAAAAACTTTGAATTCGAATTGATTCGTTACTTTTCAATTTCCTCTCCGGTTTCAGCCGTTGAATTTGAAAAATTATCTGAAATGGAAATTACGGGTAAAGTGTATAAAGTTGCTCTAGCCTACTACACCGAAAAAACAGAAAGAAGTGCGCGCGAAGCTTTCCCTATTGTAGCCGATGTTTACCAAAAAGAAGGCAACAAATTTGAGCGTATTGTGGTGCCATTCTCAGACGGAATTAAAACGTTGAATGTGGTAACCGACTTGAAAAAAGCCTTTGATTCTAATGGTGCGCAATTGGTAGCCGATTTCGAAAAAAATATCACTTTAGCCATTGTGGATGAAGCTTGGAAAAAGCACTTACGCAAAATGGACGAATTGAAACAATCAGTACAATTGGCCGTTCACGAACAAAAAGATCCGTTGCTGATTTACAAATTGGAAGCGTTTAAATTGTTCAGTTCAATGTTGGATGGTGTAAATAAAGAAGTGATTTCGTTCTTGTTCAAAGGCGATTTACCTCAGCAAAACCAAAACATTCAGGAAGCGCGACAAGTACGCCAAAAACAAAATTATACCGAAAGCAAAGACGAAATCGAAAGCAGCGAAAGCGCTAATCGTGAAGCGGGACAAACGCAACAACGTCCGCAAGTAACGGAAACTATCGTGAGAGAAACTCCGAAAATCAACCGCAACGATACCGTGACCATCAAACACGTGATGAGCGGTAAAACGGAAACCACCAAATACAAGAAAGCCGAAGGCATGTTGGCTTCAGGCGAATGGGTTTTGGTAAACGAATAGATTTCAAAATTTAGTATTCAGAATATAATCCTCAACGGTTTAAACTGTTGGGGATTTTTTTATATTTGATTAAAGATAAAGCCAATATGAAACCAAAACACTTTTTATTTATACTGTTATTCCTTACTTTCAACAGCTTTTCGCAAAGTATTGAAACATTGAAAACGTCAGCGCAAAAACTCTATGAGTCCAACTTTTTAATGGATTTTGAAGGGATGGCACAATTGTCTTATCCTACAATGGTAGAGAATATTGGCAAAACAGCGTATCTTGAAGCAATAGAGTTTGAATACGAAAACGAAGAATACCGTTTGCGTTATCAATTGCAAAGTGTTCCGCTTAAATTTGGACCGATAAAAAAAATAAACAACAAATCTTTCTGTGTCGTTACTTGTCGAAATCCGGTACGCTATTTTTTTGAAAATAAAATAACCGAAGAAGTAATAATCATCGCGCATACTGTTATGCTTGAATCTTCCAACAACACAAAAGAGATTGTTTTTGAGCCTAAAAGAAATAGCTTTAATGTAAAAAGGAATTCTGTTTTCTTAGCTGTAGCAGATGAAACTACCCATGGAGAGTGGAAGTTTTTCAACTTAGACATTGCCCAAGAATGGGGAGAACTGCGAAAAATATTTGGTGAAAATTTGATAAATCAATTGGGTTTGAATAAATAGTTTTACCTTTACTTATATCATTTGATACCAACCTATAAAACTATATCACCATGGCCAAAGGAAAAGACGTTCAGAAATCGGTTAAAAAAGAACCGCTGAAAACTGCAAAAGAGAAAAAAGAGGAAAAGAGACATAAAAAACAAAATCCTAAAAGAGATTAGTTTTTAAACCACAAAGAGCACAAAGTTTTAACAACCTTGTGCTCTTTGTGCATTCTTTGTGACCTTTGTGGTTAAACCTCATCAGGAAAAATTTTCCCGGGATTTAAAATATTGTTTGGGTCAAAAACCCTTTTGATGCTTTCCATTAGTTCCAAATGGGTTCTGCTGAAAGCTATATCCATAAAGTTCTTTTGCACAAAACCGATACCGTGTTCACCCGATAAAGTACCTTTTAAAGAAACTGTCAATTCAAATATTTCTCTAATTCCAATTGGCACTTGGGTTTGCCAATTATCATCGGTCATTTCTCCTTTGATGATGTTCACATGCAAATTGCCATCACCGGCATGCCCGTAACAAACCGATTTAAAACCATACTTGTGGCCAATATTCTTTATTCCCGATAACAATTCGGGCAACATATATCTTGGAACCACAGTGTCTTCTTCCTTATAAACTGAATTTGACTTCACTGCTTCTGCAACAGAACGACGCATTTTCCACAAGGCGTTTTTTTCATCTTCGGTGTCGGCAAATAAAACTTCATCGATTTCAAATTGTTCTACTACTGATAATATTTTCTCGACTTCCAGCATCAAGATTTCGGGATAATTACCATCGACTTCAATCAACAAATGCGCTTGAACACTATCATCGACTTTGACTTTGATATTGTCATTGTATTTTAGTGTCCAATCGATGGCATCGCGTTCCATAAATTCTAAGGCGCTAGGTATAATTCCAGCTCTGAAAATCGCCGAAACAGCTTCACAGGCTTCATGGGCTTTGTAGAATGGCACCAACATCAAAACGTTATGGCTGTTTTTGGGCAACAATTTTAAAACCGCTTTCGTAATTACACCTAACGTTCCTTCGCTTCCCACCATTAATTGGGTTAAATTATAACCGGTAGAATTTTTTAAGGTATTGGCTCCGGTCCAAATGATATCACCATTGGGCAGAACCACTTCTAAGTTCAATACATAATCTTTGGTTACACCATATTTCACGGCTCTTGCGCCACCGGAATTTTCGGCTATGTTGCCGCCAATCCAACAACTGCCCATACTGCTTGGGTCAACCGGATAAAACAAGCCTTTTTCGGAAACCGCTTCTCGTAATACTTGTGTTATAACAGCAGGTTCAACGGTTACTTGCAAATTTTGCTCATCGATTTCTATGATTTTATTGAGCCGTTCCATTGATAGCCCGATGCCTTCGTATATACTCAAAGCACCACCGCTCAAACCGGTTCTGGCTCCGATTGGTGTGGTTGGGATTTTATAATCATTGGCCAATTTTAAGATGGCTGCAATTTCTTGAGCATTGGCCGGTTTTACCACTACACTGGGCGGAAAAACATAGTCTTCGGTTTCGTCGTGACCGTAATGGTTTCGGGTTTCCTGGTCGGTAAAAATAGCGTTCTCCCCAACAATTGTGGTGAGTTTGTGGATTATTTCGGGATTGAGTGACATCGTATAAAAATTGAGAAGTAAATGTAGCGATTACAACAATAAAAGACAAATCCTTTTTAGCCCTGATCTTGTCATTGTTGGAGCTCTTGCCTTTTTTAGAAAAAGGCAAAGCGACTGACAAGAGCAGGAACACGGACCACAAAAAAGCCCAAGCCATTCGCTTCTATTTCTTCTTCAAATTGGGAAGGAAATAACAAATAATCCCTATCAAAGGCAGAAAAGAACAAACATGATACACGTATTGAATGGAAGTATAATCGGCCAAAGTACCTAATAAAGCCGAACCTAGAGCACCCATTCCAAAGGCAAAACCATAGAACAAACCGGAAATCATGCCGAGTTTTCTAGGCAACAATTCTTGGGCATAAACCAATATCGCCGGAAAAGCAGAAGAGATGATAATACCGATGATAATCATTAAAACATCGGTCCAAAACAAGTTCACATAAGGCAACAATAAAGCAAATGGTGTAGCGCCGAAAACCGACAACCAAATCACGTATTTCCGACCAATCTTATCGCCTAAAGGTCCGCCAAGAATGGTTCCGGCCGCATAAGCTATTAAATAAATAAACATATGGAATTGCGCTTCTTTGATAGACAGATGAAACTTGTCTATGACATAAAAAGTGTAATACGTTGACAAACTTGCCGAGTAGAAAAACTTGGAAAAAATGACAATTAAAAGTATGGCAATTGCCCATTTTACTTTGCTTTTGGACAATCGTTGAAAATCGGCAAAGACTACTTTTTTGGGTTGCCTGTGGATTAAATGGTTGCGGTACCAAAAGGCAATTTTGCTGATGATTCCCAATCCGATAGTGGCCGCAATGATAAACCAAAGAATATAAACCTGGGAATGAGGCACGACAATTAAAGCCACTAATAAAGGTCCGAGTGCCGTGCCAAAGTTACCACCAACTTGAAAAATAGATTGGGCCAAACCTCTTCTTCCACCCGCAGCCAAATTGGAAATTCGTGCCGATTCAGGATGGAAAATAGCCGAACCGGTTCCGATAAGCATAACGGAAATCAGTATCCATAAAAAATTATCGGCAAATGAGATAGAAATAATTCCAGCTAAGGAAAACAGCATTCCGTAAATCTGCGAAAAAGGTTTAGGATGTTTGTCGGTGTAGTAACCTACGAAGGGTTGAAAAATAGAAGCGGTTAATTGAAAAGCAAAAGTAATCAGACCGATTTGCGAAAAAGACAAATTGTAATTCTGCTTTAAAATAGGATAAATCGAAGGGATAATCGCTTGGATTAAATCATTGAGCAAATGCGCAAAACTAATCGAAAAAAGGATGGAATAAACCGTTTTTTGAACTAACTCGTTATTCTTTTTCCCTGTTGAAAGCGTGGTTTCGATTTCCATTTTTCATTTTTAACGACACAAAAATACTATATATATTAGTCATTAAAATAACATTTAGTAATTTTAGCAAATCATTAAGAGATTGACGGCATTAATTTTACTTCTATTTGGATAATAACTTGAAAAAATCGGCCTTACACGAAAAAGACGGCATTCCGCAACCGGAGAGTTTGAGCCGGTCGTCATTGGACAAAGTGGTTCGCAGTCGCAAAATCCAACCCACTTCAGCAGAATTGGTGAAAGGCATTTTGCTAGGTGATATTTCAGCTTTGAGTCGCGCCATTACTTTAGTCGAAAGCACCAATGTTTCCCATTTGGCGAAAGCCAATGACATTATTAAAGATTGTTTGCCACATGCTAATAACTCTGTTCGAATAGGCATTACAGGCGTTCCCGGTGTTGGAAAAAGTACCTTTATTGAAGCCTTTGGAAAATACTTGACCGCTTTGGGCAAAAAAGTAGCTGTGTTGGCAGTTGACCCGAGTAGTACCATTTCACACGGAAGTATTTTAGGAGATAAAACCCGAATGGAAGAATTGGTGAAAGACAAAAATGCCTATATCAGACCTAGTGCTTCCGGAGAAACACTTGGCGGTGTAGCACGAAAAACCCGTGAAACCATTATCCTTTGTGAAGCAGCAGGCTTTGATACTATTTTGATTGAAACCGTTGGTGTAGGTCAAAGTGAAACTGCAGTTCACAGTATGGTTGATTTCTTTTTATTACTCAAAATTTCGGGTGCAGGCGATGAGTTACAAGGCATCAAACGCGGCATAATGGAAATGGCGGATGCGATTGTCATCAATAAAGCCGATGGCGATAATGTTGCCAAAGCCAAATTGGCCAAAACCGAATTCAATCGGGCGTTACATTTATTTCCGGCTAAAAATTCGGGTTGGATTCCAACCGTTTCCACCTGCAGTGCTTATGAAAAAAAAGGGATTGATGCCGTTTGGCAAACCATTTCCAACTATTTGGATTTGGTACAAACGAATCATTATTTTGAAGAAAAACGGAAAGAGCAAAATCAATATTGGATGATGGCAACTATCAATGAGCAGTTGAAAAGCCACTTTTACCAACATCCCGAAATCATTGCTTTATTAGAGCAAAATAAAGAAGCCGTACAAAACGATGAATTGTCTCCTTTTGCGGCAGCAATGATCTTACTGGAAAAGTATTTTAAATAAAATCCTAAAGAGTATCAACAAAAAAACCACGAGGTCAAACCTCATGGCTTTTATGAACAACTCAAATTACCACAATATTCAGTTGCAATTTAGACATTATACTACTGAGAGTAATCCTTAAGCTTAATAATCTAAAGCATAAATTTTGTTCTCAATTAGCATTCCATTTTTGTCTTGACTAACTATACCAAAGTTCAAGAAATTTTCAAGAAATTACTATGAGCAAAAAACTATATTTAGTATGTTTGATTAACTATAAAAAATACCGTTATTTAACGGGTGTAAAAAGGGATGACCAACGGAGTTTTATCTTAAAAAGTAATTGTTTCTTTATGGCTCCGCAAAGTTGAGCGCGCATGTTTTTCATGCTTTATGCCAATACTAAAATTAACGAAGCCAAACTATGCTGAAAAATGATATTTTTTTTATTGAACTTTGTTTCTACACCATAGGATTTTTAAGCTTAGCCGGCGTAATTACTACTTTTTTAAACTCCTACTTTTCCTCTAAAATTTATAAGTTTTACGGCTTGTATCTTTTGGTTATATTAGCTTTTGTTGTTTTGGTTTACTTCAAAGAAACCATGTATTTCAATAAAAAATCAAGCTTACAATTAGTTTTGAATTTGGCGGTAGATATTTTGCAGGTTTTGAGTCACTTCTTCTTTTGTAGTTTTGTATACTTTGCTATGGTTATGGAAGATATTAAGTTTAAAAAGCTCCAAAACATTTACAAAACCTTTTTATGCTTTACCATAATTTACCTAATTGTATTGGCGATTTTCCCGAAATTTGTTAGTCGGGATTTTGTCTATTTCTTAATCACACGGGTCATTATTTTAGTGCTCTCATTACTGTTTTACTATCATTTATTTAAAAACTTAGACAAAATATTTTTCCGGTACTTATTTGCAGCGGTAAGCTTTGTTTTTATCAGCGGTTTTTTGGCTTTGTGGGATAGTGTTAGCAGTAGCGGATACAGTAAATATACCGGTTTTGACTATCTATGTTATGGGTATTTTTTAGAAAATTTATGTTTTGTCGGAGCGATTATTCATAAATACTTTAGTATTGAAAGAGAAAAAGAAATTACTGATATCGCCCACAAGCAAGAATTATTGACTACCCAAAAAGAAATCCAACAACAAACTATTGAACATATCGGTCGAGAAATACACGATAATATTGGACAAAAATTAACCCTTGCCAGTCTTTATACCCAACAATTGGAATTTGAAAACAAAGCGCCACTTATTAACAACACCATAGAACACATAAGCGCCATTATCAATGAATCTATAGCAGAATTGCGTGAACTTTCAAAATCATTGATAGACAATGCCATCGATGTCAATACCATCAGCCAATTGATTGAAAAAGAATGTGAAAAAATTAAATCACTCCAAAAATGCAATGTTATTTACAATACCAATGCGGTCGGGATTAATTTAAAATACCAAGAAAAATCGATTTTGATTAGAATTGTGCAAGAGTTCATTAACAATAGTATCAAGCATTCTAAATGTCAAAACATTTTTGTGGAATTACTGTCCAATGACAAGAATATCGTTTTATCTTTGAAAGATGACGGAATAGGTTTTAATAAAGCGTCTATTTCATCCGGACAAGGCATTGCAAACATGAAAAAAAGAACCGCAATTATTGGAGGCAAATTGGAATTAAAAAGTTCCAAAGACCATGGCACACAATTAATAATCCGTTTGTAACATGGGAATCAAAAAAACCATCGCTATAGTTGATGACCATATTTTGATAGCTCAGGCCATCAAAGGAATCATAGCCAATTTTGAAGATTTTGAAGCCATTTGCGAATGCGAAAACGGGCAAGAATTAATAAACAAAATCAATACCCACGGCAGAGTTCCCGATATTGTTTTACTTGATATCAGCATGCCTGTAATGGACGGTTTTGAAACTGCCAATTGGTTACAAAAAAACCATCCCGAAGTACTGATTATGGTATTGAGTATGCAAAATGACGAGCAGAGTGTGGTAAAAATGGTAAAAAACGGAGCTAAAAGTTACTTGCTTAAAAATTCTCATCCGAGAGAATTGGAATCGGCACTGAACAAATTAGTGGAAAACGGTTTCTATTACCCCGAATGGGCTTCTAAAATTATCTTTTCAAGCATCAATAAAAACACCAACAGTGCTTTATCAAAACTCACCGAAAGAGAAAAAGAGTTTTTAAAATACACCATTACCGAGAAAAGTTATAAGGAAATCGCCGAACTCATGTTTTGCAGCCCAAGAACGGTAGAAAGTTACCGAGACAACCTCTTTGAAAAATTAAATTTGAAAAGCCGCGTAGGTTTAGCGGTTTACGCTATTAAGAACGGTTACGACCAGTAATTTTAAAAGTCAGTTATACTTATAGCGACTAGGAATATTAATTTAATCCTCAATGTTTGTTTTGGATTGTATATCCAAATTACAAATCATAAGCTACGATAGCTTCATTAATTACTCTGAAAGCAGCGCTTGAATTGGTAACGTTTTCAAAAGCTTCATAATCTATCCAAACAAAACCATCATCTCCCCATTCTGTTCCCCATGAATTTACCACTTTAAACGCATTGTATTCATCAGAATACCCTACCACCAACATTGCATGGCAAGATCCTTTGTCATAATCAACACTATGCGGTCTGTAAGCATGAATACCTAAATTATCAATCCTACCAAACCTAGACGTAAGAAATGCTCCAATCACGATGGGCTTTTGTTGGGTTAACAGTGTTTTCATCTCTGCTACCATATTGTTGCCACTCAAAAACTTGTAAGCACTAATTCTATTTGGCAATGCTAATTGGTCTATAGAAGCTGAAGGTTGTAAATCACAACGCGTAAAATCATAAGGGAAATCCATATAGGAACAAGCACCTTTATTCATCAAAATCTCTAAAGTTTGTACTATTGATGTCCCACTACAATTACCCATTGTTAATTGGTTGTAAGTATAAGACGGACTCATAATTGTGGCTTCATCAAAAGGGAAAGAGGAAACTACGCGCTCTTGAAACGATTTCATATAATAAGTAACTGCCCAAGAAGCACAAGAACCTTGAGACTGCTGATTCCCAATAGGTGGTAAAAATTCAGAAAGGTCAAAAAAATTTGGTAACGTAGAAGGAATGACCAAATCATCCAAAGTATTATTGGCATCTAAATTATAATCTCCGGAACCAAAACAAATTAACCCTGTACTGTAAACGGTTCCATCTTCAGAAACAAATTGTGTCTCATCACTTACTCTGGGTATTCTGTCATCTCGATCATATCC
>JBDLVY010000030.1:0-6592 GCA_039804545.1 Bacteroidota bacterium
ATAAAACTTGGGCAATAGCGTTACCACTTTGTGTGCCCAAATGCCAAGCCTCAACAATAGCCGGAATATTTTCTGAAGCCCATGTTAATACAAGTGGTCTTCCGTTATTCAATACTAAAACTATTTTTTTGTTGACTTTGTAAATTTCTTCTAATAATTCTTGCTGTACTCCTGGTAATCCTAAGTCGGTTCTGCTTCGACCCTCTCCGGTTTGCAAACCATGTTCTCCTAATACCATAATAACTACATCAGAGGTCTTTGCTAAAGCAATGGCTTCGTTAAACCCTGATTTATCAGTAGTATTAATTTTTAATTCACTTACAAATTTTGTTGGGCCAACCGTAACATCTGCACCTTTGGCATACATTAAATTATTCCCCTTGTATTGCTGTAAACCTTCTAAAACTGAAATTGCAGTTTCATCATCAGCTCCAATTCTCCAACTTCCTAGCGGACTGGTCTTATCATTGGCTAATGCTCCAATTAATCCGATTTTTAAACCTGTTTTAGGTAAAGGCAAAAGATTATTTTCATTTTTCAAAAGCACCACAGACTTTTTGGCCATATCTAAAACACCCTCTTGAAATTCTTTCTTTCCAACGGTAGCTTTTTCATAAGCTTCATCACAGTACTTATATGGATTATCAAAAAGGCCTAATTCAAATTTAACCTTCAGAATTCTTTTTACGGCATCATCAATATCACTCAATTTTACTTTTCCTTCATTAACTAAACTCACCAAGTGATTGATGTAAGCATATGATTCCATGTCCATGTCAGACCCGGCATTCATTGCAATCTCAGCGGCATGTTTGTTGTCTTTGGCATAACCATGTGCAGTCATTTCGGAAATTGAACCCCAATCTGACACTACAAAACCTTTATAATTCCAATCACCTTTTAAAATATTTCGTTGTAAAAAACGATTTCCAGTAGCCGGAATTCCGTTTAAATCATTGAACGAATTCATAAAGCTTTTTACATCAGCGTCAACACAAGCTTTAAATGGAGGCAAAATAACATTCTGCAAAGTGGCATCACTAACGTCTACGGAATTGTAATCTCTACCCGATTCTGCAAAAGCATACCCAGCAAAATGTTTGGCGCAAGCCGCAATCGTTTTGTTTGAAGAAAAATCTGTTCCCTGAAATCCTCGAACTCTAGCTTCGGCAATTTTACTTCCTAGAAAAGTATCTTCACCTGCTCCTTCCATGACTCTACCCCAACGGGCATCACGAGAGATGTCAACCATTGGTGCAAAAGTCCAATTTAAACCCACTGAAGCAGCTTCTTCAGCTCCAATAGACGCAGACTTTTTAATAGCTTCTAAATCCCAACTAGCAGCTTCTGCAAGAGGGATTGGACTGATAGTCTTATAGCCGTGTATTACATCAAAGCCAAATATCAAAGGTATTCCTAATCGAGTTTGCTCGATAGCAATTTTTTGAATAGCTCTCACTTCTTTTACCCCTTTTACATTGAGCATTGATCCAACTAATCCTTTTTTGAGATGCTCAAATTTTAAAGCAGCTTGACCTTCTTTTGGAGATGGTCCGGTAGCATCCCAAAAACCATTGTATTGGTTGAGTTGTCCTATTTTTTCTTCAAGAGTCATGAGTTTTAAAACAGAATCTGTTTTCACATCATAACGATTAGGTTTATCGGTCTTTTTTACAACAGACTGAGATTGAGAACAACCGGATATTAAAAAGGAAAAAGTGCAAAAAGCAAGTAATGGCAGATTAATTTTCATTTGAGAATCTTCAAGAAATTATAAATTTTCAGGAAGGTTAGTTAGTAACTAACTTTCCTGAAAACTGTAAAAAAAATTTTTATGAATTCAATTATTGGTATACTCTAATATAGTCAATTTCCATGCTTGACTGTGTAAATGCTGGATCAATTGCTCCACCAAAAGTACCACCCATAGCCACATTCAGAATTAAGAAAAAGTCGCTATCAAAAGGTATTGCACTAGTATTGGCAACTGAATGGAATAGGACATCATCTACATAGAATCTGATAGCGGTTGGACTCCAAATAGCTTTATAGATATGATATTGAGTTGCATCATTAATCGTAGTTGAATTCGTATTTCCTGCTCCAGGAGAAACTCCAGGATAGTGTAAAGTACCATGAATAACATTTGGAATATTTCCACGATGCTCCATAATATCAATTTCACCACAAGCCGGCCAAGTATTTGTTGCGTAATCTTGACCTAACATCCATATTGCGGGCCAAGTTCCTCCACCAACAGGCATTTTAGCCCTAGCTTCAATTTTACCGAAAGTAAATTCAAATTTGTTTTCAGATTTTAATCTGGCAGAAGTATAACTTGATCCACCTTGCGATTGCAATTTGGCTGTGATTTTCAAATTTCCACCGGTAACTACTACATTATCAGAGCTTGAAGTATAAAACTGAACTTCATTATTACCCCAACCGCCACTACCTAAATCATAACCCCATTTAGTAGGATCTGGAGCGCCTTCAACGTTAAACTCATCAGACCAAACTAAATTAGTATAATCGGTAACTGGTTCTTGTGTTGGAGGTGAAGTTGAGAAAATATGGTACCAAGCTAAGGCAGGATTACCACCCATTACAGCTCTTACTACCATTCTATTGGCAGTAATCGATAAAATTTCATACGAACTTTGTCCGATGTAGTATCCCATGAAACCACCATCAGAAATGTTTAACATAGTTCCTCTTGTTTGACCCGGAACATTATTGGCCACTACAACAGATTCAGAAGGACTTAAAGTAACTGTTTTTTGACCGCTAGTATCATAACTATAACAAAAATCATATCCAACAGTTCCACCTACAACCCCTTGAAAAGCTGTATTAAAAAACGTTCTTCCACCATTATCCAATTCAAATTTTAATTGTCCTCCTTGAAGTGAGAAAGTCATAACGTTTTCATACAAACAACTACTGTCTGGAGAACCTGCTTTTTCAAATGGTGCAGCTTGATAATAATTAGCAAAATAATTTTGGGCGGCGTTACCGTCATTTTGCCCAACTCCTAAATGTCCTGGCTCTGCAGCAGCCCAATACCATTGTTTTTGAGTTCCTCCAGTTAAATACTGAACAGCTAATTCATCCTCAAAATCACTTCTAACCTCAATTTCAACAGTTGTGTTGGTTGTAATTCCACCAGTACCTGAAGCCATAATGGTTACAGTATAGGTATTTACACCTGGTTGTGTAAAGCGTTTTTCATAAATACCACTTGGAGCATTGGCAGATGTACCATCACTAAAAATGTATTTATATGAAATAGCATTATCAGCGGTTGCGGTAAATTTAACTAAACCGGATCCGTCTCCAGTTGGACTTTCTGCTGTTTGTCCAAGGATATCAACATCTACAACAAGATTGGTTGGACCATTAAGGTCACCAAATGATTTTTCATCTTCCTGACAGCTAACCATCATTACAAGTGCAAAAATCGAAACAAAATTTACTAGTATTTTTTTCATATTATTTTTTTTAATTGGATAGTCTTATGTCGTCAAAATAATAACTCGCTCCATTGCCTGCATTCCCGAAATTAAAGAACACAACAACTCTTTGGTAATTATTAGCGTTATTGATGCCGGTAAAATTATAGGTTAACTCTTCCCAACCATTAGCAACGGTTGTTGTGGCATCTAATTCAGTATTTATATTAGAATTCGCTTGGTTCTCTAACTTTAATTTAACGATGATACCTGCTTGTGGTGACCATACTTTCATTTTAATTTTTTGTTGGGTGGCAAAGTTAATCGGACTTCCTAATTCGATAAAAGACCCTGCCCACACTTGAGATCCTGCAGTTTTAATCAACTTACCTACTTTTGAACTGGTATTAATTCCAGTGGCATCAGGATTGTTAACAACAGATGCTTCTGCTCCACCAAAATTGGTAAAGGTATAAGTCAAAGTTGATGATTGGAATGTTAATGGGAAAGCAACTTGTTCGGCTCCTGAAGTTAACTGTATATCATCAAAATAATAATTCAAACCAGTTCCACTATTACCGAAATTGTAAAAAATAACCAAACGTTGGTAATTATTAGCATTGTTTATTCCTGTAAAATCAAATACTAATTCTTCCCATCCGTTAGCTACAGTATTAACCACATCTACTTCAGTATTGATATTTGAATTGGTTAAGTTTTCTAATTTCATTTTAACCACAATACCTGCTTGAGGTGACCATGATTTGATTTTAATTTTTTGAAGTGTAGAAAAATCAATTGGAGTTCCTAACTCTAAGAAAGAACCAGCCCATACTTCAGAACCATTAATTTTGTTGAGTTGTGCTACTTTAGCACTTCCGTTTCCTGAACTAACATCCGGGTTATTTACCACAGTTGAATTGGCACCACCAAAATTAGTAAATGCATAATTTAGTGTTGCCGATTCAAAATCTATAGGTAATAAAATCGGATTAGAAATCACTACGTTTTGAACGTATTCAGTTGTAGCAGCTCCACCACTTAAAGCCACAACCCTAACTTGGTAAGTTCCAGTGTTTGTGTATGTATGGGTAATTGTTTCACCTTCCATAAAATCAACTGGTGTTTCCCCAACTGTTTCTCCAAAATATACTTGGAAATAAGTTTCTAAATTAGCGGTAGCTTGAACTGTTATGGCTAAATTATTTCCCGGTACACCTGCAATTGCTACTTGTAAGTCGGTTGGTGGTAAAAAAGAAACCGTAAGTGGTTGTATCACTTCTGATTTTTCTCCGTTTACTGTCATACCAACAATTTTAACTTGAAAAACCCCTTCACCATATACATGTTCAACAGCACTTCCCGGATTCAGGTAAGCCGGTTCAACTGTACCATCACCAAAATAAACTTCATATCTTGTAACCCCTTCTCCTCTAGGCAGAATGGTTACTTTACCTGAATTGTCTTGTTTGATGGTCATTAGGGCTGATAAACCAGTTGGTACAGCTACATCATCTAAATTTACATCACTGCCATCTTCCGAACACCCCACTAGTGAAGTTAGAAAGATGATACTCATTATTGCTATTATTTTTTTCATATCGTTTTTTTTTAGTATCCTGTATTTTGTTGCCAATTACCATTAGAAAATTGTATTTCTTCAATTGGAACTGGAAATAATTCATTCTTATTTACTGTAAAACCTCCTATTGCTTGTTGCGCTTTTCCGGTTCTCACTAAATCGAAGAAACGGTGACCTTCACCCATTAATTCAGATCTTCTTTCAGCCAATATAAAATCGGTTAAGGCAGCGCCAGAAGCACTAACATCATGATTAGTATCTCCAAAAGCTCTTCTTCTCACTTGGTTTAAGTATAATCTTGCAGCAGTATCGTCAATTCCACCACGATTATAGGCTTCAGCAGCCATTAGTAAAACATCAGCATAACGTATTGACCTGTAATTATTTGGATTGGTTAAGTTTTGGTCACCAATATTTAAATCCCCTTGTCTTGGCAAGTATTTTCTGTTAAAAAATCCGGTATGTTTGTAACCTGTCCCGTAAGAAGCATTATTAGCCGCTGCGAATGTCACTATATTTAGAACAGCAACATCTCTTCTGTTATCACCTACTTCAAATGAATTGTAGGCTTCTTGCGTTGGAACATTGAAACTGTAACCTGAGTCAAAAATAGGTCCAGCGTAATTTCTAATACCATTGAATCCTACAGCAACATTTCCTTCACTACATTGTAAGCAGCCAAAACCAGCTCCTTCTCCATCAGTATATTGTACTTCAAAAACCGACTCAGATCCGTTTTCTCCTAAGTTTTCAAAAATCGTATTGTAATTATTTACTAAAGCATAAGAGTTTGAGTCGATAACATCTTGCAACACATTGGCAGCATCAACAAACTTATTTTGGTACAAGTAAATTTTACCCAATAAAGCTTGTGCAGCTCCTTTAGTAGCACGACCTGTTTGTGGGGCTACTGCGGCCAAATTATCAATGGCAAACAATAAGTCAGTCTCCATTGCAGCATAAACATCCGCAACCGGTGAGCGAGGAATTGTTTTTTCATCACCCAATTTGAAACGTGAATCACCTTTCAACGGAATAGCACCAAACCATTTCACCAATTCGAATTGATAGTAAGCTCTTAGAAAACGAGCCTCAGCAATGATTTGTTCTTTACCATCAAAATCTGTTTTATCTTTGAACTCTAATATGTAATTAGCTCTGTTTACTCCTGCAAACATCCAGTTCCACAAATCTCTTAAGTTACTATTGGCTGGTGTATGAGTCATTTCATCCACTTGCTGTATTCCAATAACGTCATTAGCACTTTCCCCACCTGATAAAGTATTATCAGAGGCAATTTCTCCCATCAAGACATTGATATAAGAGGCCTGAAGCAAATCGTATGCTGCTATCAAAGCTTGGTTATAATCTTCTTCTGAATTGAAATAATTTTCAGAATCAATAGAGTAAACTGGATCTCTATCAACAAAATCATCTGAGCAAGAAACACTCACTGTAGCAAGAACTACTAAGGCAATGACTGCTTTAAATATTTTATTTTTCATGTTTCTGTATTTTAAAAATTAACGTTAAGTCCAACAATAAAAGTTCTTGGCGT
>JBDLVY010000031.1:0-5709 GCA_039804545.1 Bacteroidota bacterium
TTGCTACCGGAGATGAAGTTCAAGCAATTTTTAATTATGCAAAAGAAAAAGGATTTGCTCTTCCAGCAGTAAATGTAATCGGATCAAGTACAATTAATGGTGTTTTGGAAACGGCTGCAAAGTTAAATGCACCGGTTATTATTCAATTTTCCAATGGAGGCGCACAATTCAATGCCGGTAAAGGATTGTCTAATGCAGGAGAAAAAGCAGCTATTGCTGGAGGTGTTGCCGGTGCCAAACATATTCATACTTTGGCTGAGGCATACGGTGCGACTGTGATTTTACACACTGACCATTGTGCAAAAAAATTATTGCCTTGGATTGACGGTTTATTGGATGCCTCTGAACAACATTTCGCAGAAACCGGAAAACCATTATTCTCTTCACACATGATTGATTTATCTGAAGAGCCTATCGAGGAAAACATTGAAATTTGTAAAGAATACTTAGCCCGTATGAGCAAAATGGGAATGACTTTGGAAATTGAATTAGGAATCACAGGCGGAGAAGAAGACGGCGTTGACAACTCAGATGTAGACAGCTCAAAATTATACACCCAACCGGAAGAAGTAGCTTATGCTTACGAAGAGTTGATGAAAGTTTCTCCGAAATTTACCATTGCAGCGGCTTTCGGAAATGTTCACGGTGTTTACAAACCGGGTAACGTAAAATTGACCCCGAAAATCTTGAAAAACTCTCAAGACTATGTGCAGAATAAATTCAACACCGATACAAATCCGGTTGACTTTGTTTTCCATGGTGGTTCGGGTTCTACTATAGAAGAAATCAGAGAAGCGATTTCTTATGGAGTTATCAAAATGAATATCGATACCGACTTACAATTTGCTTTTACAGAAGGAATCAGAGATTATATGACTTCAAAAATTGATTATTTAAGAACGCAAATCGGTAGCCCGGAAGGTGCTGATTCACCAAACAAAAAACACTATGATCCAAGAAAATGGATTCGTGAAGGTGAAGTAACTTTCAACACTAGATTAGAGCAAGCATTTGCTGACTTGAATAACGTTAATACATTATAATGATGGATGCTAGATGTTAGATGTTAGATATCTTCTAACAGCCAACATCAAACACCCAACCAAATATTTAAAATATGGCTTGGTTTAAAAGAACAGAAAAAGGAATTCAAACCGCTACGGAAGATAAAAAAGACGTTCCTAAAGGACTTTGGTACAAATCACCTACCGGAAAAATTATTGATCAAGATGAATTGGCCAGAAATCTTTGGGTTAGTCCGGAAGATGATTTTCACGTGAGAATCGGTAGCAAAGAATACTTTGAAATCTTATTTGACAACAATGAATTCAAAGAGTTAGATGCTAAAATGACTTCCAAAGATCCATTAAATTTTGTGGACACAAAAAAATATTCCGATCGTTTAAAAGACGCTATCGATAAAACAGGATTGAAAGATGCTGTTCGCACAGGCGTTGGAAAATCAAAAGGAAAAGACTTGGTGGTTTGTTGTATGGATTTTGCCTTTATTGGCGGCTCAATGGGTGCTGTTGTGGGTGAAAAAATCGCGCGTGGTATTGATTACGCTATCAAACACAAAACACCTTTTGTGATGATTTCTAAATCGGGTGGCGCGCGTATGATGGAAGCTGCATATTCGTTAATGCAGTTGGCCAAAACCTCTGCAAAGTTGGCGCAATTAGCAGAAGCTAAAATCCCATATATTTCATTGTGTACCGACCCAACTACAGGCGGAACAACCGCTTCTTACGCCATGTTAGGAGACATCAACATCTCTGAGCCGGGCGCTTTAATCGGATTTGCAGGTCCAAGAGTTGTTCGCGATACCACTGGAAAAGATTTACCGGAAGGTTTTCAAACCGCTGAATTCGTATTAGACCATGGATTCTTAGATTTTATTACACCAAGAAAAGAATTGAAAGACAAAATCAATTTGTACATCGATTTGATTTTGAACCAAGAGGTTAGGTAATTTAACCCTAAAAGATAAAAGGCACAAAGTTTGATTTTGTGCCTTTTTTTTATGCCTATATAAAACCGTGACTTAACCTAAAGTTATTGTCCGCTGCGAATCGCTTCTACCGGATCTAATTTAGAAGCCGAAATCGCCGGTAAAATTCCCGAGATTAATCCAACCACCACTGAAAGTCCGGTACCAATAATAATATTACCTATACTTAATACAAATTCAAACTCCAACACATTGGTCATCAACATGGCTAATAACCAAACAATAAACAACCCTATTATACCACCAATCAAGCAAAGGATAATGGCTTCGAACAAGAATTGTAAAAGAATAAACCTGTTTTTAGCCCCTAATGATTTTTGAATACCAATGAGACTGGTTCTTTCTTTTACAGAAACAAACATAATGTTGGCAATTCCGAATCCGCCTACCAAAAACGACAATATACTAATTAGAATACCGCCTACTCTTACTTGACCAATAGCGCTATCTAACAAATCTGTAAAGCCAGAAAGAACACTGATAAAAAAATTGTCAATATCCCCTTGTTTTACGCCTCTGAAATTGCGCGTTTTTTGGGTGATTTCACCTTTTAAGGCTTCAATATCAATATTTTTTTCAGGTTTAATTATGATTAATGCCGATACTTTCGGATTGTTATCTCCATAAATTCTTCTCAGAAAATTAGACGGTAAAAAAGCCGAAGTATCATCGCCTCCACCAAGTCCAATAGCTGATTCTCCTTTCTTTTTGGTAACGCCAATCACGGTAAACTGTTGACCATACATGCGAATCGATTTTCCGATTGGGTCAATATCTCCAAAAAGTGACTCGGCAATATCATGCCCCAAAACCACCACTTGTTTGCCCGAATTGGATTCTGACTCGTTAAAAAATCGCCCAACTAAAAACTCCATTCGTTGAATGTCGGTAAACTCAGAAGTAACGGGAACCATATTGACACTTTCAACGGTATTGGCTTCAAATTTCAAGGTTTGATTTAAAGTAAAATATTGGAAACAAACATCCTCAACACCATTCAAAGAGTTCTTTAAATATTGGTATTCTTCATAACTTACTTTGGGAAATTGGTCTCGTTTCCACCTTGGAATATCGCTTGGCCCAAATGACCTACTGGTCAAATAAACCGTATTTTTATCTAACGAGCTTAAATCTTCTTTTATTTTTCTATCTAAAGAATCTACCGCTGCCAAAACAGCAATGATAGAAAATATACCAATAGTAACACCCAACAAAGAAAGCATTGTTCTCAATTTATTGTTGCGCAAAGCATTCATAGCAAAGGCAAAACTTTCTTTTAGCAGTCTTAAGTAAAGTAACATTTTTGGCTGATTTAGACAAACGCAAATTTCCATAAAAATAATGAAAATCACGATTATTTTGTGCGTTGTCTTATTTGTGTCAAAAAACAAAATATTGTTACAAGTCTTACTTGAATTTTGACGCTAAAAAAACTACTTTTGTCCCCTTAAAACTTTCTGTCAACAGACATTCACAACACACACAACATGAGCACACCAAAAACAATCCAATCAGCCTTAATTTCAGTCTTTTCAAAAGATGGTTTAGAGCCTATTGTTCGCAAACTACACGAACAAAATGTAACCCTTTATTCAACCGGCGGAACCCAAGAATTCATCAATAATTTAGGAATTCCGGTAGTTCCAGTGGAAGAAATAACTTCTTTTCCTGAAATTCTGGGCGGAAGGGTAAAAACGTTACACCCAAAGATTTTTGGCGGCATCCTAAACCGTCAGGACAATGCTTCGGATGTGGCTCAAATGAAAGAATTTGACATTCCTCAAATCGATTTAGTGATTGTTGATTTATACCCATTCGAAAAAACAGTAGCTTCCGGAGCCAATGAGGCAGATATTATAGAAAAAATTGACATTGGCGGGATTTCGTTAATTCGCGCCGCAGCAAAAAACTTCAAAGACACGGTAATCGTGGCTTCGGTAAACGAATATGCCCTTTTATTGGATTTGATTTCAACACAAAACGGCACCACAACTTTGGAACAAAGAAAAGTGATGGCTTCCAAAGCGTTCCATGTTTCTTCCAATTATGACAGTGCAATTTTTAATTATTTCAATACTGATGAAACGATTTTCAAAGTAAGTATTGATGACGGACAAATCTTGCGTTACGGAGAAAATCCACACCAAAAAGGATTTTTCTTTGGCGAATTTGACAAAATGTTTACCAAATTACATGGCAAGGAATTATCATACAACAACTTGTTAGACGTTGATGCGGCTGTAAACTTGATTTTAGAATTCAAAGAAAACGACCCTACTTTTGCCATTTTAAAACACAACAACGCTTGCGGATTGGCAACAAGAAGCAATATGGCAGACGCTTATTTAGCCGCTTTAGCCAGTGACCCAACTTCAGCTTTTGGTGGGGTTTTAATTGCCAATGGAAATATTGATGAAACTACCGCAAACGAAATCAACAGCTTGTTCTGCGAAGTAGTGATTGCACCAAGTTATGATGAAAAGGCGATTGCTATTTTATCTGAAAAGAAAAACAGAATTATTTTAGTACAACACGATGTGGCTTTACCAAACCGTCAAGTAAGAACTTGCTTAAATGGCCTTTTGGTTCAAGACCGAAACAATGTAACCGACGCAAAAGAAGACTTGAAAGTAGTGACCAATACCGCTCCGACAACTCAAGAAATTGATGATTTATTATTTGCTTCAAAAATTTGTAAAAATACCAAATCAAACACGATTGTATTTGCAAAAAACAGTACATTAGTAGCATCGGGAACCGGACAAACATCACGAGTAGATGCGTTAAAACAAGCGATTGAAAAAGCGACTGTTTTTGGATTTGATTTGAACGGTGCCGTCATGGCAAGTGATGCTTTTTTCCCTTTCCCGGATTGTGTAGAAATCGCTCACAACTCAGGAATAACGGCAGTTATTCAGCCAGGTGGCTCAATAAAAGATGAGTTGAGCATTAATTTTTGTAACGAAAATAAAGTTGCAATGGTATTTACAGGAACACGTCATTTTAAACATTAATTTGTTTAACTTTGTACATTAAATTTTTATAAACGTTAAACCCTAAAAAAACCTATGGGATTTTTTGATTTCATGACTGAGGACATCGCCATTGACCTTGGTACCGCAAACACTCTGATAATACACAACGATAAAGTTGTAATTGATAGCCCATCAATTGTTGCCAGAGATAGAATATCGGGGAAAATCATCGCTGTTGGAAAAGAAGCCAACATGATGCAAGGTAAAACCCATGAAAACATCAAAACCATTCGTCCATTGAAAGATGGGGTTATCGCTGATTTTGATGCGTCAGAGAAAATGATCAGTATGTTCATCAAAAGCATCCCGGCATTAAAGAAAAAAATGTTTACTCCGGCACTTCGTATGGTGGTTTGTATTCCTTCCGGAATTACTGAAGTGGAGATGCGTGCAGTAAAAGAATCATGTGAACGTGTAAACGGAAAAGAAGTATACTTAATCCATGAACCAATGGCTGCGGCGATTGGTATCGGTATCGATATTATGCAACCGAAAGGAAATATGATTGTAGATATCGGAGGTGGAACAACAGAAATTGCGGTTATCGCATTGGGCGGAATCGTTTGTGACAAATCGGTTAAAATTGCCGGTGACGTTTTCACCAATGATATCGTTTACTACATGAGAACCCAACACAATTTATTCGTAGGAGAAAGCACCGCT
>JBDLVY010000032.1:0-7505 GCA_039804545.1 Bacteroidota bacterium
CTATCTTCCGGCTATCAACGAAGTTCTTGATGGTTTGTCTAAAGAAGAATTGATTAAGAAAATGGTTTCTGTTGAATTCAATAGATTTATCAATTACTACAAAAAGAAACGTGATTTATCAGGTGAAAAAGGTGGTGAAAGAAGTGAAAGAAGTTCTGAGCCAAGAGAAATCAGAGCCGGAGATCCTGTTCGTTATTTCGTAAACATTGGTTCAAGAGACGATTTCGATTGGATGCAGTTGAAAGATTTCTTGAAAGAAACTTTAGACTTAGGTCGTGATGACGTATTCAAAGTAGATGTAAAAGAAGGTTTCTCTTTCTTTAACACCGATGGTGAACATACCGATAAAGTAATGTCTATCCTTAACGGATTTGACCTTAACGGAAGAAGAATCAATGTTGAGATTTCTAAAAACGATGGTGGAAGCCGCGAAAGACGTGACCATAACGGAAGAAGTGGTGGAGGAGAAAGAAGAAGCTCAGGCGGATTTGGCGGTAGAAGTGGCGGAGGAAGTTTCGGTCCAAGAAAAGAAGGTGGTTTTAGAAGCGATAGAAGTTCGGCTCCAAGAGAAGGCGGTTTCAGAAGTGACAGAAATGCTGCTCCAAGAAGAGAACCGGGTTCTTTCCAAAGAGAAGAAAGAGCACCAAGACGTTCGGAAGGCAATAACGAAAGACCTGCAGGACGTTCTTTTGAAGCAGCTAAAAACAGAAGACCGAGAAAAAGCTAAACTCTTTCTAATGTAGAATTATGATTTTTCATAATTCCGAATATAAAAGACTCCGTTTTTACCTAGTAAGAACGGAGTTTGTTTTTTTTAAAATAACCCTAATTCGCAATGCCTAATTCGTAATTCGTAATTCCTTATTTTCACTTTTGTTAATTTTGTTCTAATTCTCTAAACAAACTGCAAAATATCTTAAAAGAGTTTCTTACTTTTAAACCATCAAAATCAGCTATGAGATATTTTACCCTTTTATTTCTGTTCGTATTTACACTGAGTGCTTTAGCACAAGACAATCCTTCCGGTCAAAAAGTTAGTGGAACTATTGTGAATGACAATAACCTATTGCCAATTGCCAATGCTAATGTGATTAACATCAACAAAGTAAAAGGTGTGGTCACTAATGCCAGCGGTTATTTTGAAATGGATGTCAGTGTAAGTGATACTTTGCACATTTCCATCTTGGGTTACCAATCATTGCGCATCAGAGTAACCAACGACTGGTTGAAAAATGGAACAGCCAAAATCTTAATGACCGAAAAAGCCATAGCCTTAGAAGAAATAATTGTAAAAAAGTATGATTTGACCGGTTATTTGGAAGTCGATTCTAAATTGATTCCCGAAAAAGAAAACTACCGCTACAGTATTTCCGGTTTGCCTACCGCTTATGAAGCCGGAGAAAGTTCTCCCAATGCGTTCACTAGAGTATTAGGTTCTATTTTCAATCCGGCAGACATGTTGTATAACTTTTTTGGCAACAAACCTAAAGAACTTAAGAAGTTGAAACAGATGAAGAAAGACGATACAGTTCGTACTCTTTTGGAATCTAAATTCGATCGAGAAATGATTTCTGTATTGTTAGGTGTAGATAAAAAAGAAATCGCTGAAATTCTGCAACGTTGCAATTATTCAGAATCCTTTATTCAATCCGCAAACGATTTGCAAATCATGGATGCTATTAGTGAATGTTATGAGCAATACAAAGTATTGACCAAAAAAAATGAAAAATACATCAAAGAATAATTATCGTTCAGTATAATATCTTTCCTCGATTCGCTTGATATCTTTAATGGAGTTTTTGGCCCAAGCCAAACGCTTTTCCAATATTTCTTCTGCTGTTAATTTCCAGTTTACTTCAGATTGGCGTAGGCGAGTAGTGATGTCCTGAATGATTATTGCTGCCGAAACCGAGATGTTCAAACTCTCTGTAAAACCCACCATTGGAATTTTCAAATAACCATCAGCTTGGTTCATTACTTCCTCGGAAAGGCCTTCTTTTTCAGTACCAAAGAACAATGCACTCTTTTTAGTAACGTCGAATTCGTGTAACAAACAGGAATCATTGTGCGGTGTGGTGGCTATAATTTGATAGCCTTTGTCTTTTAAGGATTGTATGCAATTGGAAATATTGTCAAACTTATTAATGTCAACCCATTTCTGAGCGCCCATCGCAATTTCCTTGTCGATATTTTTGCCAAAACGTTGCTCGACAATATTGATTTCTTGAATCCCAAAAACCTCGCAACTACGCATCACAGCACTCGTGTTGTGAAACTGATAAACATCTTCAACGGCAATGGTAAAGTGATTGGTGCGATTATCCAATACTTTTTGGAAGCGCTCTTTGCGGTTTTCGGTTAAAAATTCTTCGAGATAGTTGAGGTAATCTAGGTCAATCATTTTGTGCAAATATTTGGTAAAAATAGCAAATCCTATTTAAAGTTAACGTTCTGTTTTTAATCATGAATTCACTAATTTTATGTTTTAAATAAAATTAAAAATTTGTGATAATCTGAGAAATCTGTGTTTAATGAAAAAGAAATTAGTTGTTTTAACTGGCGCCGGAATTTCTGCTGAAAGCGGTATCAAAACCTTTCGGGATGCCGATGGTTTATGGGAAGGACACGATGTAATGGAAGTGGCTTCCTATGACGGTTGGTCTAGGAATAAAGATTTGGTCTTAGATTTTTACAATCAAAGAAGAAGACAATTGCACGAAGTAAAACCAAATCTTGGACATATTACGTTGGCCGAATTAGAAAATGATTTCGAAATTCACATCATCACCCAAAACGTAGACAATCTCCACGAACAAGCGGGAAGCAGTAAGGTTTTGCATTTGCATGGCGAATTATTAAAAGTGCGAAGCGATCGAAATCCACCATGGCAAGTTTTAGATTGGCATTCTGATTTGAATATAGGCGATGTTGATTCGGCCGGTAACCAATTACGGCCACATATCGTATGGTTTGGCGAAGCGGTTCCTGCGTTAGAAGAAGCTATTACTATTGTTGAAACCGCCGATTATTTAGCAGTTGTTGGAACTTCGCTTCAAGTATATCCTGCGGCAGGTTTGGTGCATTACGCCAACCCAAATGTTCTGGTGTTTTATATCGACCCCAAACCGGCTACGATTTATGATTTGAAAAATCCGTTAGAAGTAATTTCGATGAATGCCACAGATGGAGTTCCTTTTTTAAAACAAAAATTACTTCATTTTAGATAAAAAAACTGAATACTAAAGACTGAACACTGAACACTATTCCTTATTTTTGCACCACAACTCGAGCCGCAGGCGAACTGTATGTAGCGCAGCGGAATAAAACAACAATACACTACAGATGTCACTAACTACTTTAAATGCCATTTCACCGATTGACGGAAGATATAGAAAAGCAACCAAATCTTTAGCCACTTTTTTTTCTGAAGAAGCTTTAATAAAATATAGAGTTCTGGTTGAAGTTGAATATTTTATTGCGCTATGCGAAAGTGATTTACCTCAATTAAAAGGCGTTAATAAGGATAGTTTTGAAGCACTAAGAAACCTCTATATAAACTTCTCTACTGAAGACGCTTTAGTCATCAAAGAAACCGAAAAAACAACCAATCACGATGTAAAAGCCGTTGAGTATTTCATCAAAGATAAATTTGAAACACTAGGCTTAAGCAATTACAAAGAGTTTATCCATTTCGGACTGACTTCTCAAGACATTAATAACACCGCAATTCCGCTTTCGACTAAAGAAGCTTTCGAAAAAGTATACCTGCCAAGTTTAATAGGGTTAATAGCCAAGTTAAAAGAATTGGCAATGGAATGGAATGACATTCCGATGTTGGCCAGAACACACGGGCAACCGGCTTCACCAACACGTTTGGGAAAAGAAATTTTAGTTTTCGTAGAACGTTTGGAAGAGCAAATGCGTTTGTTATTCAACATTCCGTTTGCAGCTAAATTTGGTGGCGCGACAGGAAATTATAACGCACATCACGTTGCTTATCCGAATGTAGATTGGAAACAATTTGGAACCACTTTCGTGGAAGAAATTTTAGGATTGCAACATTCGTTCCCGACGACACAAATCGAACATTACGACCATTTTGCAGCCTTTTTTGATGCGTTGAAAAGAATTAATACCATCATTATCGATTTAGATCGTGATATTTGGACCTATGTTTCGATGGATTATTTCAAACAAAAAATCAAAGCAGGAGAAATTGGTTCTTCAGCCATGCCTCACAAAGTAAATCCAATCGATTTTGAAAATTCTGAAGGAAACTTAGGGATTGCCAATGCGATATTCGAACATTTGTCTGCCAAATTACCAATCTCAAGATTGCAACGCGATTTAACCGACAGTACGGTTTTGAGAAATGTAGGCGTTCCTTTCGGACATACTATCATTGCTTTTGAAGCGACTTTAAAAGGCTTGAATAAATTATTATTAAACGAATCTAAGTTTGCCGAAGATTTAGAGAAAAACTGGGCCGTTGTTGCCGAAGCGATTCAAACTATTTTACGTCGTGAAGGTTACCCAAATCCATACGAAGCCTTGAAAGGATTGACCAGAACGAATGAAGTGATGAATAAAGAATCAATCCACGCTTTTATTGGTACACTAAATGTTTCAGATGATATTAAAGCCGAATTGCTGGCGATTTCACCAAGTAATTATTTGGGGATTTAATTCTCTAAATTTTTTATAAAGCAAAAGGCATAAGTAATTAACTTATGCCTTTTTACTTATGTCTATTGCCTTAATTACCTTGAATAATTCGGTGCTTCTTTAGTAATCGTCACATTATGTGGATGACTTTCACCAATTCCGCTAGTTGTAATTCTAACGAATCTTCCTGTTTCTTGTAAGGTTGGAATATCTTTGGCACCACAATAACCCATTCCGGCTCTTAAACCTCCAACGAATTGTTGCATGCTTTCATTTAATTCCCCTTTATAAGGTACGCGACCTACGATTCCTTCTGGAACTAATTTTTTGATATCATCTTCCACATCTTGGAAATAACGGTCTTTAGAACCTTCTTGCATGGCTTCTACAGAACCCATTCCGCGATAGGATTTGAATTTTCTGCCTTCAAAAATGATGGTTTCTCCCGGAGATTCTTTTGTTCCGGCTAATAAAGAACCGAGCATTACACAATCAGCTCCGGCAGCAATCGCTTTTGGAATATCGCCTGTATAACGAATTCCACCATCAGCAATCACAGGAATTCCGGTACCACGTAACGCAGCCGCCACTTCTAAAACCGCAGAAAATTGAGGAAATCCAACTCCGGCCACAACTCTGGTTGTACAAATGGAACCCGGACCAATACCGACTTTCACGCCATCGGCACCATTTTCTACTAAGTATAAAGCAGCTTCGGCTGTTGCGATGTTTCCAACAATGACATCCAAATTCGGGAATTTTGATTTTACCAATTTTAAAACATCAACAACTCCTTTTGTGTGACCGTGAGCAGTGTCGATAATTACGGCATCAACTCCGGCATTTACCAAAGCTGTTGCTCTTTCAATTGCATCGGCAGTAACACCAAGTGCAGCCGCAACGCGCAAACGTCCGAACTTATCTTTGTTGGCTACCGGTTTTTGAGCCAATTTGGTTATATCTCTAAAGGTAATTAATCCAACCAGTTTATAATTGGCATCAACTACAGGAAGCTTTTCAATTTTATTTTGTTGCAAAATACCTTCTGCTTCTTGTAATGTAGTTCCTTCAGCTGCTGTAACTAAATTTTCAGAAGTCATCACTTCTAAGATAGAACGCGAATTGATTTTTTCAAATCTCAAATCACGATTGGTTACGATTCCTTTTAAAATTCCGCTTTCATCAACCACAGGTATGCCACCGATTCCGTGTTCTTTCATCAACATTTTAGCATCTCCAACGCTAGAATTTAAAGGTAAAGTTACCGGATCTATAATCATTCCAGCTTCTGCACGTTTTACTTTTCTAACTTTTGCTGCTTGTTGCTCAATGGTCATGTTTTTATGCAAAACCCCAATACCACCTTCTTGCGCCATGGCAATCGCCATTGAACTTTCGGTAACCGTATCCATTGCAGCGGAAACGATAGGAACATTAAGGGCAATATTTTTTGATATTTTCGATTGAATATTGACTTCGCGCGGTAAAATTTCAGAATAATTAGGAATCAGCAGTACATCGTCATAGGTTAAACCTTCTCCAACGATTTTAGAAGTGTGTGCTTTCATGCAATTTGAAGTTGTAGTTAAATTGCGTGCAAATATAATAATCTTAAACAAATAAAGTGATTAAATTCATCTTAAATAACTAACTTGGTAAATACTTATTTCATCATCATGACAGAAAACAAAATAAACATTAGCGGACTTTCAAATGATGAAGTTATTGCTTCCAGGAATAAAAGTGGCGTCAACTCTTTGCAACACCAACAAAAAAACCATTTTCTTACTTCATTACTGGAAATGGTAAAGGAACCAATGTTTATTCTCTTAGTTGCGGCTGCCGGAATTTATTTTATTTCCGGTGATTACGCTGATGGTATTTTTATGTCGGTTGCTATTTTTTTGGTAGCAGCCATCTCCTTATTTCAGGAAGCTCGGAGCAGGAACGCGATTGATGCTTTAAAAAAGTTATCACAACCTAAAAATAAAGTAATCAGAAACAATAAAATAGTTGAAATTCTGAGTGAAGACATTGTCTTGGGCGATTTTATTCAAGTGGAAGAAGGCACTTTTATTCCTGCAGATGCAGTGATTATTCAATCGAATGACTTTTCGGTAAATGAATCTATTTTAACCGGTGAGTCGCTATCGGTTTTTAAAAGCGAAACTTCAGAAATTAAGCAAGTATTTCAAGGAACAATTGTCGCAACAGGATTGGCCATTTGCGAAGTCATCGCTATTGGAAATCAAACAAGTTTAGGAAAAATTGGCAAAAGCCTGGAAGAGATTGTAGAGGAGAAAACGCCGTTGCAAGTTCAAATCACCAATTTTGTAAAGAAAATGTCCATCATTGGATTGGTTACTTTTGGGGTAGTTTGGGCCATCAATTATTATCATTCCAAAAGTATTTTAGACAGTTTACTTAAAGCACTCACCATTGCTATGAGCGTAATTCCGGAAGAAATACCGGTCGCTTTTACCACTTTTATGGCACTTGGTGCTTGGCGTTTAATGAAGATGGGTATTATAACCAAGCAAACTAAAACGGTCGAAACATTAGGTAGTGCCACCGTTATTTGTACTGATAAAACCGGAACGATTACGGAAAACAAAATGAGTTTGGCGCAATTGTACCTTTTCCATTCTAATGCCATTGTCAATACGAATGAAAAACTAAATCCGGAAGGCGAGGCACTTTTAAGTTACGCCATGTGGGCTAGCGAACCGATTCCGTTTGATGCCATGGAAGTAGCAGTTCATGAGGCTTACGCCAAATTAGAATCGGTTGATGAAAGGGAAAAATTCAAATTGGTACATGAATATCCGTTAGGCGGAAAG
>JBDLVY010000033.1:0-19504 GCA_039804545.1 Bacteroidota bacterium
AAATTAAAGTTCAGAAACAAACATGATATAAATCATAATTGACTATTATTCTAAAGAGAAAAGTTATTTTAGCCATAAGATTACCAACTTAAAATACAAACCAACTAATTATTCGTTAAAATTTTTAAGCAAAAAGCTATCATTAAGGTAGTGAATTTCGCTATTTTTGACTCCGAAAAAAGAATAATCTTCATGAAAATAGCTATACTTGGAACCCGAGGAGTGCCAAATTATTACGGCGGGTTTGAACAATTTGCAGAATTTTTCTCGGTGTCTCTTGTCAAACAAGGGCATGAAGTATATTGCTATAATTCACACAATCATCCATTTCAGGACAAGTCATTTCACGGGGTTAACATTATTCATCAATATGATCCCGAATATAAATTAGGCACTTTTGGTCAGTTTATTTATGATTTTAATTGCATTGTTGATTCACGCAAAAGAGATTTTGACATTATCTTACAATTGGGCTATACCAGTAATTCTGTATGGTGTTTTCTTTTGCCTAAAAAATCGATTATCATTACCAACATGGATGGCTTAGAGTGGAAGCGAACAAAGTATTCTAAACCGGTTCAACAATTTTTAAAGTTTGCCGAACGATTAGCGGCAAAAAGCAGTGATTTCTTAATCTCGGACTCGTTAGGAATTCAAAAGTTTTTAAAGAACAAATACCAAAAAGAATCTACTTATATCGCTTATGGCGCCTATCCTTTTACCAATCCAAACGAAGCTGTTCTCAAAGAGTATAACGTAGAAAAAGAACAGTACAATATGATCATGGCACGTTTTGAGCCCGAAAACAATCTCGATATGGTGCTCGAAGGAGTTGCCATGCATGAGGATAAAACCACCATTTTGGTTATTGGAAAACACGAAACTAAATATGGCGAATACCTTAAAAACAAATTCAAAGCGCATACTAACATTCGTTTTATTGGCGGACTCTACAATTTAGAGCATTTGAATAATCTTCGCTACTTTTCAAATTTGTATTTTCACGGGCATTCCGTTGGAGGAACCAATCCTTCTTTGTTAGAAGCAATGGCCTCAAAAGCATTTGTAATTGCCCACAACAACGATTTTAACAAAGGGATTTTAAAAGAAAACAGCTATTATTTTTCGAGTCCAAAAGAGGTGAAAAATATTCTGAATACTATCAAAAAAAATGATAACTTGCAATTAGTTCAAAACAATTTTGACGCCATTGTCAACGAATTTAATTGGGAGAAAATAAATGGGGAATACTTACAGCTCTTTGAAGCGTGTTTTTCTAAATCTGATAAAAGAAAACAAGGACAATAGTTCTTTTATCTCTCTGGTTTTACTACTTATAACTATTCCGTTTGGTTTTGCCCTCAACAATATAGCCATAGGTTTGTTTTTGCTGACAATTATCGTGTCTTTCCGAAAACGCCATTTCAATTTTCAAGCCGCTTTAATGGCGCCCATAGTTTTTTATTTCTTGATGGTATTGTCCTATTTTTGGTCAATTGACAAAGAAAATACTTTAGCAGCACTGCCCAAAGAATTGGCGTTGCTTGTAATTCCGTTAGGGTTTTTATGGATTAAAGATTTTTCGCGCACACAGAAGTATAAAATAATTGATTTTTACAGCCATTCAATGGTCGTCTTGGCCTTGTACTTCTTAGTCCGGGCGATTATAAGATTTTTTCTGCTTCAAGATACCAGAGTATTCTTTTATCACGGGGTTAACGATAATGATTTTGGACTAGTTCCTAAATTGCTCAATGCAATACACGTTTCGGTATTTGTTTCAGTGGCGTTTTTTTACTTTTTCACTAAGCAAGTAAAGTCAAAACTTGATTGGTTTTTTTCACTGTTCCTATTCGGTTTTGTGTTGTTGCTTTCTTCAAAGAACATCATATTAGTATTAATCTTATTGGTCTTGCTTCATGTTTTTTTCTTTTCAAAATCGTCTCACAAACTCCGATTGAGAAACCTTATTGTTTTTGGCCTTATCGTTGGGCTCATTTTTTCATTTGGCCGAATAAAAAACAGATTTCAACAAGAGTTTTATACCAATACCGATAAAAGTTTAAGTGCTAATGTAGTAGAAGGCGTTCCGGCAGGCGTGCATTATGTTAGCTTAAAAGAAGCATGGACAAATGAGACATTCACGCCCAATGACTATTTCCCGGGAACCGCATTTAGAATTTATCAATTTAGAATTTTTTTAGAGTTGATTAGTGAAAATGAAGTGTTTTTATCTGGCTTCGGACTCAATGCATCCTATCCTAAAATTGAAGAAAAGGCGAAACAATATAATTTGTATTTGGGCAAAGACGGAACAGATGGTTATCAAACCAAGAATTTTCACAATCAATACGTTCAAAATTTTGCAGAGTTAGGCATCTTTGGGTTTATTATTTTATTGTTAATCCTCATAGTTAATATTAAAAAAGCTTACAATTCGAAAGATTTTGTCCATTTTGCTTTCGCAATTCTAATGATAAGTTTATTTTTGACCGAATCATTTTTATGGCGACAAAGAGGAGTGGTGTTTTTTACCGTAATGTATTGCCTTTTTAATTCGGGAATTACAGAGGATAATTCCAAAGCAGAATAAAATTTATGAAAAGAATATTAATTACTGGAGCAGCAGGTTTTTTAGGCTCACATCTTTGTGATAGGTTTATAGCCGAAGGATATTTTGTCATTGGAATGGACAATCTAATTACGGGAGATCTGAAAAATATTGAGCATTTATTTAAGGATAAAAACTTCGAGTTTTATCATCACGATGTTACTAAGTTTGTTCATGTACCGGGAAATATTGATTATATTCTTCACTTTGCCTCACCGGCCAGTCCGATAGATTATTTAAAAATCCCAATTCAAACACTAAAAGTAGGTTCGTTAGGAACACACAATCTTTTAGGCTTGGCGAGAGTTAAAAAAGCCCGAATTTTAATCGCCTCAACTTCTGAAGTATATGGCGACCCACTAATTCATCCGCAAACGGAAGAATACTATGGAAACGTTAATACCATTGGCCCAAGAGGTGTATATGATGAAGCCAAACGTTTTCAGGAATCAATAACGATGGCTTACCACACTTTTCACGGAGTTGAAACCAGAATCGTTAGAATTTTCAACACTTATGGCCCAAGAATGCGACTCAATGACGGTCGTGTAATTCCGGCATTCATCGGACAAGCTTTAAGAGGGGAAGATTTGACCATTTTTGGAGACGGAAGTCAAACCCGTTCATTTTGTTATGTAACCGATCAGGTGGAAGGTATTTTCAGGCTATTACATTCTGATTATGTTTATCCGGTCAATATTGGAAATCCGGATGAAATTACGATTAAAGACTTTGCGGAAGAAATCATAAAACTAACAGGAACCAACCAAAAAGTGGTGTATCATCCTTTACCGATAAACGATCCGTTACAACGCCAACCTGACACGACAAAAGCCAAAGAAATTTTAGGTTGGGAAGCCAAAGTCAAGAGAGATGAAGGAATGAAATTGACCTATGAGTACTTCAAATCACTTTCAAGTGAAGAGCTTTTAAAAGAAGAACACAAGGATTTTAAAGGATATATCCATTAGTATTTTATGGTTGCACAGCAAACAGGTAGATATTCTAAATACATCAGACCGATAAGCACTTTATTCGATCTGATGGTGGTAACTACATTAAGTTTGTTTTTCTTCAGAGACTTAAATCTCAATACGTTTTACTATTTGCTTTACCAAACCTTTACCTGGTTTTTGATTGCCATTATTGTAAAATATTACGAGGTTTTCCGATTTACAACACCGGTAGAAATTATCACAAAATTAGTGAAACAATTTAGTTTGTTCTTACTGGTTGTAATTGCCTTTTTTCCCTTTGCCAAAACGGCCATTTTTAGCGGTAAAGCCATTGCCATTTTCATGACATTAAGCTTTGTAATTATACTTTCATTTAAATATTTTTTATTTTTCTATTTAAAAAAATACCGTATCGTAACCGGAAGCAATTTCAGAAACGCAGTAATTATTGGGTATACAGCAGAAGCAATTCGATTGAAGGAAGTATTTGAAAACAGAAAAGACTATGGCTACCGATTTTACGGTTATTTTTCAGATAAGAAACAAAACGCGGAAATTATTGGCAAAATAGAGGAATTGAAAAAGTATGTTATCGAAAATAAAATTGATGAAATTTACTGTTCGCTTAATGAGATTTCAAACGAAAAGCTAAAAGAGTTGGTCGAATTTGCAGACGATAACAGAAAAGCCATTAAGTTTATTCCAGATACTAAAGAAATTTTTTCTAAAAACTTAAAAGTTGATTATTACGAATTATTTCCGGTTTTATCACTTCAAAAAACACAACTTCACAACCCAATAATCAAAGGATTTAAAAGAGCTTTTGATGTTTTTTTCTCTCTTTTTGTCATTTTGTTTATCCTCTCATGGTTAATTCCTATACTAGCAGTTTTAATCAAACTGGAATCTAAAGGACCGGTTTTTTTCAAACAAGGAAGACCTGGTCTTGATGAAGAAGAATTCTTTTGTTACAAGTTTCGCTCCATGCAAGTGAATGGCTTTACCGAGAAAGAAGCGTCTAAAAATGACCCAAGAGTTACCAAAATAGGCAAGTTTATGCGAAAAACCAGCATGGATGAATTGCCTCAATTTTTCAACGTTTTGTTAGGCGATATGTCAGTCGTTGGACCAAGACCTCACTTGTGGTCCCAAAACAAAGCGTATGCCAGTAAAATTAAAAAATACATGGTCCGTCACTATGTAAAACCAGGCATTACAGGATTAGCACAGGTCAAAGGATTCAGAGGAGAAATTGAAACGGAAGAAGACATGGTCAATCGCATCAAATTGGACGTGTTTTACATCGAGAATTGGTCTATGATTATGGATTTGAAAATCATATTTCAAACCGTAATCAATATCTTTAAAGGAGAAGACAAAGCTTACTAAAAAACGCCTTCTGCAATCAAATCTTTTATTTGACGGTCTAAATCGAATGCTGTTTTGGCAGAGCCGAAGATTCTGTTTTTTATCGTATCCAAATCAGTTTTACCCAACTTAGAAATTTCAAGCAGTTTTTGGTTTAAATCAGCGAAGTTTTCCACTTTAGCGACCCAGCCCAATTCATTATCTGAAACAATAGTTTCTCCTTCGCCACCGCCAAAATAAAGGATGGGAAAACCCAGCGAACCATATTCAAAAATTTTAGAGGGAACAGAACCATAGATTCTAGTTTTTAAAGGGACAATGGCAATGTCAAAGGTTTTTAAAGTATCATGCAAAACCTTTCTTTCCATCATGCCGTGAAAGCATATTTTCGACTCTTTTTGGGCCGAAATCAGCGCTTCTATTTGATTTTTCTCTGCGCCGTCACCAAAGAGGTGCAACTCAATATTTAATCCGTTTAAATCGATTTTTTCACAGAGCTCCAAAACGCCTTGAGCCACACCCAAAAGACCGGCATAAAAGATTTTTATCGGTTGGTTTTCGACTGTTTTCAACTCCATTTCAGTCACTTGATGGTCCGGATAATTTCGGTAGAGATAACATTCTTTTTGAGGCGATATGGTTTTAACATGAGCGATTATCTCATTAGATTGTCCTAAAACCAAGCTTGCCTTTTGGTAAATATAACGTTCAAAAAACAAAGAGATTTTATGTGAAAATGAGCTTTCTTTCAATGCCTTTAATTCGATAGCAGCCAATGGCCACAAATCGGAAACATTAAGGATTATTTTTTTTCTTTTTAGCGAAAGAACCATAACCGCGATAAAGGAAAGCAATAACGGCGGCGATTGCACAATCACTTTTTTCGGTGTTTTTTTGAATACCAAATAGCAGAACAAACTCAGCGAAAAAGACAAAATTGAAATTATTCTAACAAAAATGTTTTGGCTCACACTAGGATAAATCCAAAGCCTTTTTACTGTAATGTTGTCTCGGTTTTCGGTTGCAGAGATTTTGCCTTTGTATTCGGGAAACAATTCCCCTTTGGGATAATTCCCCAGCGGACAAACCACAGAAACTTTATAATGATGTTGGTACAACTTTAAAGCCAACTGCTCAATTCTATTGGCCGCAGCGCCTTTTTCCGGCGGATAATAATTGGATATGATGAGAATTTCTTCCATTATTTTTTTAAAAGAATCTCAATGATGCGTTCAGAAGCTTTTCCGTCCCAAAGTTCAGGAATACCCGATTTTCTTGGCCCATTTTGCAGAAATTGCGCAAATACTTTTTCCAAATTTTCTATTGAAGTTCCTACCAATGTATTGGTGCCTATAGTTTGTGTTTCGGGTCTTTCGGTATTGTTGCGCAAGGTAAAACACGGAATGTTTAACACCGTAGTTTCCTCTGAAATTCCACCCGAATCGGTAATCACAGCAAAGCTGTTTTGAATGAGAAACATAAAATTCAAATAACCTTGCGGCTCCACAAAAAAGATGTTTTTTAAAACCAAATCAGTTTCGCCCAAAATAGCCTTGGTTCGAGGATGAATTGGAAATATTATCTTTTTATCACCCACCATTTTATCAATGCCCTGAAGCAATTCGACCAAAGATTTTTCCTCATCTACATTAGCCGGCCGATGCAAAGTCAGGATGATATAATTTTGGTTTTTTAATCCAAATTCGTTCCAAAAAGCAGGCGCCGAAATTCTGCTCAGATTTTGGTATAAAGTGTCAATCATTACATTGCCCACAAAGTGAATATCTGAAAGACTAGCGCCATATTTGACCAAGTTTTCAGAAGCTGTTGTAGAGGTCGTAAAGAAATAATCGGTGATGCTATCCGTGACAATGCGGTTGATTTCTTCGGGCATGGTTAAGTCACCAGAGCGAATTCCGGCTTCAACATGGGCTACTTTTATATTTAATTTTTTAGCCACAATGGCACAAGCCATCGTCGAATTGACATCGCCAACCACCAAAACCAAATCACAAGGATGTTGGTTTAATTCTCTTTCAAAAGCAATCATAATTGCAGCGGTTTGCTCGGCTTGAGAACCACTTTTTACTTCTAAATTCGCATGAGGTTGCGGAATATTCAACTCTTCAAAAAAAGTATCGCTGAGGTTTTTGTCGTAATGTTGACCGGTATGTACCAACCGATAAGCAACATTGTTACCATCGGCTTGTTTTTTTTCAATCGCTTTGATGATGGGAGCGATTTTGATAAAATTGGGTCTGGCACCCGCGATTATGGTGATTTTCATATCTATTTTACTAAGGAAACAAACTGTTTTAATTTGCCGCTTTTGCTTCTTTCTAATATTGATTTTCGGGTGAATGTGAAGGTCAAATCGGGTTCCAAATAAGTGGTAATGGCTTTTTCCATATTCTTAATTTGGTCTGATGTCAATTCGTTTTGACTCACATATTCAATGTCAAAAGTATCGATTTTGGTTTGTTTTATCACAAATTCTTTTACATTTCCGTCGTCTTCGATAATGCTTTTGGTCACGTAATAAAACGTTAATCCGGGCGATTTTTTACCGCTTGGTAAAATGGCGATATCATTGGTTCTCCCGATTAATTTTTTAAGTATGGGTTTCTTGAAAGTACTTTTTTCATCTAAAATCCCAACATCACCAATGTCGTAGCGAATAAACGGATGAGCTTTGTTGTATAAAGAAGTAATCACCACTCGACCTTCTTTCCCATGAGGTAAAACCTTATTTTCATGGTCTACAATCTCAACAAATAAGGTTTCTGAATTCACTTGCCATTCGCCTTGGGGATTTTGAAAGGCAATCAAATCCAATTCGGAAGCACCGTATTCATTAACCACCGGAACGCCAAACTGTTTTTCGAGCAGCTTTTTATCATCTTCAAATAACATTTCCGAAGTGACTACGCAACATTTCAACGTGGGGCAAATGGTTTTTAAAACAATGTTTTTTTGCTGTAAAAATTTGGCAAATAAGACGATAGAACTCGTATAGCCATTGATGTAATCGAATCGTTTTTGTTTAAATTTTACCAGCACACTTTCTAAAACCTTATCTGATAAATCAAAAATGGAAAACCGATACCGATGGCTTAAAAAATCCTTGATGCGTTCTTTGGTATTGCCAACAAAGTCTAGTGGAATTCCATAAAAACGCGCTTGTAAAGAGCTATTAAAATCAATACTATACCATCCGAATCGGTCAAAAATATTGACCCAAGTCAACGCATGCGAAAATTTGTCTTTGGCAAAAATAAAAGGATCACCGCTCGAACCCGATGTTTTATTGACATAAACATTCTTTGGAGCATAGCCTTCCGAAAGTCTTTCGGCCAATGGTTTTTGAAAATCCTTTTTGGTCATTATCGGAAGTTCTTCCCAATTGTTGGGGTTTTTACTTCCTATTAATGCATTATAATTAGCATTGTATTGATGGTGAAAAGCAACGATTTCTTTTCTTTTGGCCTCAACATAATTCTGATAGTTATCTTCCGGGATTGCCTGAATTTTTTCAAACGCTTGCTGCGCTTTCTTAAGAGGAAAGCCTTTCAACCAAAGCGAAAAATGGAATAGTGGAAACACAAAAATCAATTTTCCTCAAAAATAAGAAAAGCAAAGTGTTAAGCGCCTAAATTTTTTAAAAGAATGACTTTAAATTCCATCAAAAACAAACTACTTTTGCGCAACAACTACAAACAACACAACACTATGACTATCTTATTACTTGGATCAGGCGGAAGAGAGCACGCTTTAGCTTATAAATTATTGCAAAGTTCAAAATGCCAACAGCTTTTTGTAGCGCCCGGAAATGCCGGAACAGCAGCGATTGCTTCGAATATTTCTATGAGTCCAACAGATTTTGAAAGCATAAAAACTTTTGTAATCAAAGAAAGTATTGACATGGTTGTTGTTGGTCCGGAAGATCCTTTAGTGCACGGAATTTATGATTTCTTCAAGAATGATTCATTACTTAATCACATTCCGGTTATTGGTCCGTCAAAAGTGGGTGCCCAATTGGAAGGCAGTAAAGAATTTGCTAAAGAATTTTTAATCAAGCATAAAATACCAACCGCAGCTTACGACAGTTTTACTTCGGAAACCGTTGAAAAAGGATGTGAATTTTTAGAAACACTACAACCGCCATATGTTTTAAAAGCAGACGGATTGGCCGCCGGAAAAGGAGTTTTAATCTTAAATGATTTGGAACAAGCCAAAACCGAGTTGCGAAATATGTTGGTGCATGCCAAATTTGGAACTGCCAGTTCAAAAGTGGTTATCGAAGAGTTTTTGGATGGTATTGAATTGAGTTGTTTTGTTTTGACTGATGGAAAGAATTATAAAGTATTACCAACGGCCAAAGATTACAAGCGAATAGGAGAAGGCGATACCGGCTTGAATACCGGCGGAATGGGAGCTGTTTCTCCTGTGCCTTTTGCGGATGCTGTTTTATTAGAAAAAATAGAAACCAGAGTCGTAAAACCAACCGTTGAAGGTTTACAAAAAGACGGAATCGAATACAAAGGATTTGTTTTTATCGGACTTATTATTGTTAAAGGCGAACCTATGGTAATTGAATACAACGTCAGAATGGGTGATCCGGAAACCGAAGTTGTAATGCCAAGAATCCAATCTGATTTAGTCGAATTATTTCAAGCAGTCGCCAACCAAAAACTAGACGAAGTTACTTTGGAAATCGACCCAAGAAGTGCGACTACCATCATGGTAGTTTCGGGCGGATATCCTGAAGATTACGACAAAGGATTTGAAATTACCGGTATTGCAAACGTAGAAGATTCAATAGTTTTTCATGCCGGGACAAAATTAGAAAACGGTAAAGTAGTAACCAGCGGCGGAAGAGTATTGGCGGTAACTTCTTTTGGAGACAATTTTCAAGAGGCCATAAAAAAATCTTACCAAAATATAGACAAGCTACATTTTGATAAGATGTATTATAGAAAAGATATCGGTTTCGACTTAGCTTAAGAAAGAGTGCGCCGTAGTATCTTGGTTTTCTTCGTTGTTTTCTTGGTGCTTTTTCAATTCTTTGCACCAGTAAACGATATATTTAGCACAAACTAAGATTAAAGTCCAGCTAACAATATTGGCCAACCACCAGTTGCTTAACTCTAAAGCACGTAACCAATCTAATGGTTTGAATAAAAAGTCTACAAATAAAGTTTGAATGCCTTCAAAAAATGCTCTCATTGTATAAAATGTTATATTTACAGCACAAATGTATAAAATATCCTCATGATTACAAGCATTTTTAAAAAATCAAGCGTTGTTAATTATGCCTTGATTGTCATTTTATTTTTAGTGGCTTATTTTTTATTTCAATCCGCTGCTTCAGTTAACTTGGCAAACCACATTGATTTTTCAGACAACTCTTTAATAATCATACTTTTAATAACCTGTTTTTTTTTAGTCAACTTTATTGTTAAAAAAAACGGGCTCACCAAAAACAGCAGTTATACTATTTTGTTTTTTCTGCTTTTTTTGTTGCTTTTTCCGACTGTTTTTACCCAATCTAATTTACTTTTCGCCAATTTTTTTCTGCTCTTGGCCATGAGAAGACTAATTTCTCTCCAAACTTTAAAAGCCCCGAAAGAAAAGATTTTTGACGCTTCGATGTGGATTTTTATCGCCAGTTTGTTTCACTTTTGGTGTATCCTTTTTATTGTTTTGGTTTACATTTCTATCATCTTTCACGTTTCCAGAGATTATCGAAATTGGTTGCTTCCTTTTGTTGCTTTTGTGACTACAGCTGTCGTATTCTATGCTGCTGCCTTGTATTTTGACAAAACCTGGATTGACCATATTTTGAACCAAACCCAAATGCATTTGGAGCTGGATTATTTTACCAATAATTTCCAAAATGCAGCGCTTTCTTTCTATGTAGTCATTGCACTATATTTTCTCTTTTCGATGGTTTTTTCAATGACCAACAGACCTTTAATCCTTCAAGCATCTTATAAGAAAATGATTTTTGGTTTTTTGATAGGAAGTATAGTTTTTATCCTTTCGCCCGATAAAAATAATGCGATGTTGCTGTTTACGTTTTTTCCTTTGGCCGTGATGACAACCAATAATATTGAGTATTCCCAAAACCAAATGTATCAGGAAACTGTATTGTTGTTATTAATAGCGGGAAGTTTTTTTGCCTTTTTTGCTCAGTTATAATTTACTGCCATAGGCCAAATCTCCGGCATCACCCAATCCGGGAACGATATAGTTTTTTTCGTTGAGTTTTTCGTCTAAAGCCGCTACCCAAAGATGACAATTTTCGGGAAGATTTTTTTCTAAATAAGCAATGCCTTCCGGTGCTGCAATTACAACGGCTATGTGGATTTCTTTTGGTTTTTGTTCCAAATGTAATTTGTGCAAAACAGCCACTATCGATTGTCCGGTGGCCAACATTGGGTCGATTAAAATCAGGTTTTTATTTTCAAAAGAAGGCGCTGCTTGGTATTCGACTAAAATTTCAAACTTATCATCGTGGTCATAATGATGGCGATAGGCAGAAACAAATCCGTTTTCGGCATTGTCAAAAATGTTCATAAAACCGGTATGTAAAGCCAAACCGGCACGAAGAATAGAACACAAAACCACATGATCGGCAATGGTTGTCGTATGTTTGATACCTAATGGCGTTTGAACGTCCACATTTTTATATTCCAAAGTTTTGCTTAATTCATAAGCCATAATTTCACCAATGCGCTCAATGTTTTTTCGAAAACGCATGCTGTCTTTTTGAATGGTAACATCGCGAATTTGGGCCAAAAAATGATTGAGAATACTATTCTGTTCGGAAATGTAATGAATGTGCATGGACGACTTTAATTTTGTATGTTGAGGTAAAAGTATAAAAACTATCTTTGCACCCGAGACCTTTAGGTCGAATTTTACCACCCTAGCCGTTAAGGCGAACGGAACGAAGTTAATTAAAATAAATTTTACCGATATGTTTTCACAATTTGCCTTTCCTATTTTCGAACAAAGTATAAAAGATTACCACGTTATAGACGATGTATATCAACCAACGTTAAACCCATATACCAAAGGAACTATAGAGTATTTGTTGTATGCCAAAAACTGGGTAGACACTGTACAATGGCATTATGAAGACATCATCCGTGACCCAAATATTGATCCGGTAGCGGCTTTGGATTTGAAAAGAAAAATTGATGCTTCAAACCAAGTTCGTACCGATATGGTGGAATACATCGACAGTTATTTTCTGCAAAAGCACCAAGATGTTTCTGTAAAACCCAATGCTAAAATTAATACTGAAAGTCCGGCTTGGGCTATCGACCGTTTGTCAATTTTGGCGTTGAAAATTTATCATATGAACGAAGAAGCTACTCGTGCTGAAGCTTCGGCCGAACACAGAGCTAAATGTCAGGAGAAACTCAATGTATTGTTAGACCAAAAAAGCGATATGTTTATTTCCATCAACGATTTGTTGACCGATATTGAAAATGGCGACAAATTCATGAAAGTGTACAAGCAAATGAAGATGTATAACGACGACGATTTGAATCCGGTGTTGTACCAAAATAAAAAATAAAACCCGACAAACTTTTGTCAAACCCAATCTCACATATAGCCGTCATCCGATTATCTGCCATGGGCGATGTTGCGATGACGGTTCCTGTTATCAGAGCGTTTGTGCACCAAAATCCTTCTGTGAAAATTACGGTAGTTTCGCGCCCGTTTTTCCAACCTTTTTTTACCGATATTCCGAATGTGAATTTTTTTGCTGTTGATGTCAAAGGAAGGCATAAAGGTTTTTTTGGTTTATTCAAATTATACTCCGATTTGAAAAAGCTCCATGTAGATGCGGTGGCTGATTTGCACAATGTTTTGCGTTCTATAGTGGTCCGAAATTTATTCGCGCTAAGCGGAAAAAAAGTAGCATACACTGACAAAGGCAGAACCGATAAAAAAGCGTTAACCCGAGCCGAAAACAAAATCTTTCAACCCCTAAAATCTATGGTGGAAAGACATGTGGATACTTTCAAAGCGCTTGGGTTTTTAGTTGATTTAGAAAAGCCAGTTTTTCCTGAGGAAGCTATTTTATCCCATGAAGTTTTAAAAATTTCAGGTGAAAAAGAAAAGCATAAATGGATTGGCATCGCTCCTTTTGCCCAATACGCGAGTAAAGTGTACCCGCTCGATTTAATGCAAGATGTAATCGATGATTTGGCCCAAAATCAGACTAATATAATCTTCCTTTTCGGAGGCGGAAAAAAAGAGATTGAGCTATTAAATACGTTGGCTAAAAACAAAGAAAATGTGATTGTTGTAGCCGGAAAATTATCTTTTGAACAAGAATTACAGCTCATTTCGAACCTAGAGATTATGCTTTCCATGGATTCAGGAAATGCTCATATTGCCGCTATGTTAGGCGTAAAAGTAATTACACTTTGGGGCGCCACGCATCCTTACGCAGGCTTCAAACCTTTTAACCAACCAATGGAAAATTGTTTGACTTCAAATAGAGAACAATATCCTTTATTGCCAACTTCTGTTTATGGCAATAAGAAAGTTGAAGGATACGAAGACGTCATGCGAACCATTTCTGTTGAAAAAGTAATAAATAGTATTCAGTCGCAATTAGCTTAAACGGAACACTAATTACGGAACACTTTTCTATACATCATCAAAATCAATATAGATTTCGGAAGAAGTTGGATGCGCTTGACAAGTCAAGATTAATCCGTCAGCAATTTCACCGTCGGTTAGGATGGAATTCTTTTTCATTTCGGCCGAACCGTTGGTAATTCGCGCCAAGCAAGAACTGCAAATACCACCTTGACAAGAATAAGGTGCGTCGATGCCTTGTTTTAAAGCGGCTTCCAACAAAGTTTGTTTTTGTGACATTTCAAAAGTCGTTTCTTCATCATCTACCATCACGGTAATTTTAGTATGACCTTCGTGCGAATCAGTGGCTGTTTTTTCGGCAGCAGTTGACGTAGAGAACAACTCAAATTTGATATTTTTCTCAGAAATACTATGCTCTTTCAACACTGAAGACACCAAGTTAATCATTTCTTCCGGACCGCATAAATAGAACTTATCGAACTCTTTTTCTTTGTGTTTGTTGTTTAAAACAAAATTCACGGTTGACTTTTCAATTCGACCAAAAAGTTCGTTTTCTACCTTGGCCTGACTGTACACAAAATGAACAAAAAAGCGTCCTACATATTTCAATTGCAAGTCGTGTAGTTCATCATGAAAGATAGTTTCCTCCGGCGTTTTATTGCCGTAAACCAAGACAAAAGAACTATTAGGTTCGCCTTCTAAAACCGATTTTAAGATAGACATCACCGGTGTAATTCCGCTTCCTGCCGCAAAAGCCGCATAGTTTTTTAAGTTAGAAAAAGAAGATTCAAACGTAAATCTTCCCTCGGGTTGGCTGACTTCTAAAATATCACCCACTTTTAAATTATCATTGGCAAATTTGGAAAAATGTCCACTTTTCACCGATTTAATGGCGATGCGCAGTTCACCACTAATGGGCGAAGAACAAACCGAATAAGCGCGACGTATTTCTTGTCCGTCTAGGGTCAATTTTAGATTAACGTATTGACCGGCGGTGAATTGGTAAGCCGATTTTAATTCGTCCGGAATGGTAAAAGCAACAGAAATTGCGCTTGGTGTTTCGCGCTTTACTTCTTTGATATGTAATTTATAGAATGAAGACATGAAATTTGTTTTTGCAAAGGTAACGAACGTATCACTTTTGAGAAAATAATAATTTATACCTAAGATTTCTATGTATATAAAAAACTTATGTATATTTGAATTTTTAAAAATTAACTCAGATGAAAAATTCGCAATTATACAAAGGAAGTTTAACTACCATAGTGATGAAACTTTTGGAAGAAAATGGCCGAATGTATGGTTATGAAATCACCCAAAAAGTAAAAGACATTACCAAAGGCGAACTTAAAATTACCGAAGGCGCATTGTATCCGGCATTGCATAAATTGGAAGCCGATGGCGTTTTAGAAGTGGAAATCGAAAATGTAGACAATCGCTTGCGCAAATACTATAAACTCACGGAGAAAGGCACAACAGAAACCGTGAATCGTTTGGCCGAGTTAGAAGATTTTATTAAAAACATGCAAAGTATTGTAAATCCTAAATTAACATAACTAATGAAATTATCAACCGAACAAATAGAGAAAATTGACAGGATTCTTGAAAAATTAGGAGTGGATTTTCTTGATTTCAAACTTGAAATTAAAGATCATATTGCTTGCCAAACAGAAGAATTAGGGGAAGAACAAAATATTAGTTTTGAGGAAGCTTTGCCTCTGGTTTTGAAAGAATGGGAACCGAATTTACTATTAAAAAGCAGCATTTGGGTAAGTAATAAGCGAAGTTTCTCGGCGGTTGTTTTGAACGGAATTCGAAAACGGTATTTTATTTATAATAGCATTGCAACACCAATAATTATATTGTTATTTCTGTTACAATTTATTTATAGAAAAGAAATTGATAAAGAGTTTCTGCCTGAAATCATGTTTGGATTTATTTCAATTATAGTTTCAATACTATTAGGGTTTCGTTATTTGATTTACAAAAAAAATAAAGAAACTAGCTATTCTTATGAATTCAATAGAATTTGTAAAATGGTATCTTTATTTTGGATGATGAATGTTGTTTTCTATTTTCTAATTGGAATTTCTCCTATTATAATTTGGAATGGTATTATTGTGGCTTACTCACCAATAGCTTTTTACAGTTATTACAAACACAATCAATTTTGTAAACACTTTGATAAAGTATAGCATGAAATTATCTACTAATCAAATAGCAAGATTATACGAATTCACATCCGAACAATATTTATACTGCTATGACTTTCATTCTAAATCGAATTATTAGCCATGAAGTTGACTTTGGAAAATGTAGCTGTTATTGATAAAATCCTGCTAAAAAAATACGGATTGATTTACCGAGACATCCGCTTAGAACTCTTGGATCACTTGGTTTCAGAACTTGAATTAATGGAAGGTTCTTTTGAAGAGAAGATTTCCGAATTTATGGATTCTGAGAAAGATTTTATCCAAAAGACGAACACATTGTTAACCCAACAGTATTCCAAGAACGGGCTACAACAAGTGGCAAAAGCAGTATTTTCTTTGAAATTTATCTTGCTTTATGTGATGACCACATTGGTCTTTTCTTATTTGGTTTCCGTTAATGGAAAAGATTGGTTTCTGACCTATTTTGATATTTTACCTATCGTAATTCCTGCACCTTTATCATTGATAGAGTTGTATTCTTTATGCACTTCCAACAGAAGATTATACACTTTTTCATTGGTTGGAAGCTTCAATATGATTTTTATGATTTATCTGTTTTTATTTATCCATTTGGTTAGAAAAGCAGAGGACTTATATGCTATTGCCGTTTTTTCATTCTTCATGACTTTATCGTTGACCTATTATTATAGTTATTGGGTTGCCGTAAAACAACATACTAAAAAGTTAATTTGATCTATGAATTCTATGAAAATCAACGCCGAACAAGTCGAAAGACTTTATGCTTTCACGCGCCAACATTATGTAGAATATTACGATTTGCAAACCGAATTGGTTGACCATTTGGCGAATGCCATAGAAGAGCAATGGCAACAAAATCCGAAACTTTCTTTTGAAGAAGCGTTGCAAATAGAGTTCAAAAAATTTGGCGTTTTCGGGTTTATGGAAGTGGTTGAAAAAAGACAAGTGGCTTTAAATAAAAAGTACAACAAGCTGGTTTGGCAATTGCTCAAAACATTTTTTAGCATTCCGAAAATTATTGGAACAATTTCAGCTATCGGAATCGTTTATTATTTATTGAAATCAACCCAGGAAGACTTTGAAATTATTCAAGCTATATTTATTGTATTGATTGTGCTTTTCATGATTGGTTTGGGCGTCATTTCCAGAAAAAACAAAAAGAAAAACCAACAAACCGAAAAAAAATGGTTGCTCAAAGAAATCATTTTTGGTTACAGTTCTTTCACTGGCTTGATAAATATTCCGATACAGTTAGTGCTTCATTTAAATGGGAAACACTTTCATAATTGGACTTTAGCCTTGTTCAGTTTTCTTTTGGTTCTGTTGTCTTTAACCATGTATATCGTATTGGTACTCATTCCGTCGCAAGCCGAAGACTATCTCAAAGCAACATATCCGGAATATGAATTGTTACAAAAACTGTAACATTTTCTTATCTTTAAGAACTAATTTCCAAAAACCAAAACCTCTAACTATGTTCAAACATTTCATCAAGCTCGAGTGGAAGTCTTTTTTGCGTTCGGCTTCTTTTGGCAGTAATCTCGCCCTGAAAATCATCATGGGAATAGGCGCACTTTATTTTATGGTTTGTTTTGCCATATTAGGAACTGCAGTGTTTTTTATCCTTAAAGACGAAGGATTGGAACCTTTGGCAGCCATCAATAAATTTATGATTTATTATGTGCTTTTTGATTTAATCATTCGTTATTTTCTACAAAAAATGCCGGTGACCAATATCAAGCCGTTATTGATTTTGCCCATCAAAAGAGGAACAATTGTTCATTACTCGTTAGGAAAAACAGTCATTTCCTTTTTCAATGTTTTGCATGCTTTTTTCTTTATTCCATTCACCATTGTTTTGTTGGTTCAAGGGTATGGCATCCAAGCATTTTTGTGGTTCTTGGGGATGACAGCTTTGATTTACACTAATAATTTTATCAATATTTTGGTGAATAGTAAAAACGTTGTTTTTTTCACTGTTTTGACCGTATTGGTAGGATTAGCCGCTTCGCAATATTACGGAGTTTTTGATTTCACGATTTATTCGAAACTTTTCTTCCAAGGAATGTATGATACGGTTTATCTGTTTCTTATTCCTGTAGTTTTGCTAGTTGCCGCTTACTATTTTTCTTTTATTTATTTTAAAAACAGGTTAAATCTTGATGATGGATTGGCCAAGAAAAGTGATGTGGCGAAGACTGAAAATTTCAGTTGGCTAGACCAATTTGGCACTTTGGGTACTTTTCTTAAAAATGATATTCGCCTATTGAAGCGTAACAAACGATCGAGAACAACCTTGATTATGAGTGTTATTTTCATTTTTTATGGGTTGTTATTTTTCACTCAATCTATAGAATCTTACGATAATCCGTGGATGAAAGTGTTTGCCGGTGTATTTGTTTCGGGTGGATTTTTGTTCACTTTTGGGCAGTTTGTGCCGAGTTGGGACAGCGCTTATTACCAATTGATGATGAGCCAAAATATCCAATACCGAGAATACATCAGTTCAAAATGGTGGTTGATGGTGATTGGAACCGTAATTTCTACAATTCTAGCCTCATTTTATTTGTATTTCGGAGTACACACTTACTTGATAATTGTAGTTGGTGCAATTTTTAACATTGGCGTCAATTCACATTTGGTGATGCTTGGCGGTGCTTTTGTAAAAACGCCTATAGATTTAACGACTTCCAAACAAGCTTTTGGTGACAAACAAGCTTTTAATGTAAAAACGATGTTGATTTCGTTGCCCAAAATGTTGGTTCCTATGGGATTGTATACTTTGGGCTATTACTTGTTTTCTCCAAATGTTGGACTCCTATTCGTAGCCGCAGCCGGAGTTTTAGGTTTTGCGTTTCGAAATTATGTGTTCAATCAAATTGAGAAAATATACAAGACTCAAAAGTACGAGACCATTGCAGCTTACAAACAAAAAAACTAATTACCAATCACTAATTACTAATCACACGAAAAATGATACAAGTTCACAATCTTTCAAAAACATATGGCAACGGCGTAAGGGTTTTAAATATCGCCAGTCTTGAAATTCCAAAAGGGCAAAGCTTTGGTTTGGTTGGAAATAACGGTGCCGGAAAAACTACTTTTTTCAGTTTGTTGCTTGACTTAATCCAACCAAGTTCAGGACACATTATAAACAATTCGGTTCAAGTGAATACCAATGAAGCATGGAAACCCTTTACTTCTGCATTCATAGATGAAAGTTTTTTAATAGGATATCTTACTGCCGAGGAATATTTTTATTTCATTGGAGATTTGCGCGGACAAAACAAAGCTGATGTCGATGCTTTGCTCAAAAAGCATGAAGAGTTTTTCAACGGAGAGATTCTAAACAGCCGCAAATACCTCAGAGATTTGTCTAAAGGCAACATGAAAAAAGTAGGTATTATTGCCACTTTAATCGGAAATCCGGAAGTGATTATTTTGGATGAACCTTTTGCGAATCTTGACCCAACAACCGTAAACCGTTTGAAAAAAATCATCAAAGAATTGGCGGATGACCCTAACAGAACTGTCTTGGTTTCGAGCCACGATTTAGTGCACACCGTAGAGGTTTGTGACCGAATTGTAGCCTTACATTTGGGCGAAGTCGTTAAAGATATTCAAACCTCACCCGAAACTTTGAAAGAGCTCGAAGAATTTTTTGCGGTCTAATTTTTTGCCATATCAAAAAGAAACGTATTTTTACCAGTTAGTTATACTATTTATAACTTTTTCACGTTATTATAAAAATA
>JBDLVY010000034.1:0-5659 GCA_039804545.1 Bacteroidota bacterium
TACCGGAAAAGAGGAATTTGTCAATACCATTTTCCTTCCGGAAAGTAAAAGATACCGTCAATTTTACCTCAGTTTCGACGTTGATTTGACTAAAATAGAAACCAATTCCCATTTTGTTAAGACGATTTTAACAGTTTTTAATTCTATTAAGATTCCTGCTCCAACGTTTGAAATCAAGGGTTCCGGCGGTTCGAAGTTGCACTTAATCTACTTTTAGTGTAGATTAACTCATTGATATTCAATTTTATAAAATAAGTTGTATATTTGCCCCCGGTAATTTCATGTCGGTGACAGCGCTTGAGAAATAACTTTAAATGATAAAAAAAGGAATTTTTTACACCTCAATCCTACTAACAGTAGCTTTCATAAGCTCCGGTTTTAAACCTTATAATTCCCCAATCAATTTCGGTTTTCGTGTTGATGAAAACAAAAGACTTTTATACGTCTTTCCTTCTGAAAATAATATTGACTTTTTTAGTCCAGTTATCCCATTCAAGGGCAAGTATTTTATTGGCTACAAGGATGCCATTGCACACAAAGAATCACAAGGGAAATACAAAAAAATTAATACTTTAGGATATTTAGGTAAATACCAATTTGGGGTTCAAACCCTAAAATCAATTGGAATTCACGATAGTTCGGCGTTTTTGAACAATCCGAAACTACAAGAAAAAGCTTTTATTACCTTACTTTCCAAAAACAAATACGAACTCAAAAAGTACATCAAAGACTTTGAAGGAAAAGTGATTGATGGAGTTAAAATTACTGAATCAGGGATTTTAGCAGCTGCACATTTGGGCGGAACAGGTTCCGTGAAACGTTTTCTGAATTCAAGAGGAGCCAAAAAATGTAAAGATGAATACGGTACTTCGGTACGAACTTACCTCAGAGACTTTGGCGGATTTGAAACGCATGGTATCAAAGCCGTAAAAAATGCCAAAGTAAAGTAATTACCTTTTCTCTTAAAACTTATGAATGATAAAAATAGTAGGTCGGTTGTGTAAATCGACCTTTGTTTTTTTCCAATCGGCTACTCTAAATGTTTTGATATACTCAGTTGGTAAAGTGATGTCAGTGGCAATACACAAATGAGTATTGGGTTGTAAGGCTTGCAAAACATCTTCCAGTAATTTGTTGTTTCTATAAGGAGTCTCGATGAATATTTGAGACTGGTTTTTATCGTGTGATAACTTTTCAAAGTTTTTCAGGGCCGATTTTTTGTCACTTTTATCAATGGGCAAATACCCATTAAATGCAAAACTCTGTCCGTTCATACCCGAACCCATCATGGCCAGTAGGATAGAAGAAGGTCCGACCATCGGAATCACTTGAATCCCTTTTTCGTGTGCCAATTTTACTATGACCGCACCTGGATCGGCTACTCCTGGGCAACCGGCTTCGCTCATTAATCCAATATTTACACCATTTAAGCAAGGCGCAATCATAGTATTGTGTTCGGAAATGTCTGTGTGTTTGTTGAGTGCTGATAATTTTAAACTCGCTTGAACTTTCTCAGGATTGACAGATTTGATGAATTTGCGTGCGGTTTTTTCATTTTCAACAATATAAGTATCAATAAAGTCAATCGCTCTTTTTACCGATTGTGGCAATACGTCATCGGGATTCATTTCGCCCAAAGTGGTCGGAATTAAATACAATTTTCCTTTTAGGCTAGTGGTATTCATGTGTGTTTCTCTATCAGTTTTTTAGCCAAGATATCACAAGTTTCATCCAGCATTTCATAGACCATATCGAAACCGTTTTGCAAACCGTAGTAAGGATCAGGAACGTCAACATTTTCCCCGGGGAATAAATGGTTTAAAATCATATCCACCTTTTTCTTTTGGGCATCAGTTTTAGCTAAATCAATGACATTGTCATAATTCGAACTGTCCATTACATAGATGTAATCGAATTCGTCAAAATCTTTGGAAGTGAATTGTCTCCCTCTTTGATTGGTGATATCAAGACCGTTTTTTTGGGCTACCAAAATAGACCGTTGGTCTGGTTGTTTTCCAATATGATAATTACCGGTTCCGGCGGAATCTACTATAAATTTATCTTGGGGAAGTTTGGCTGCAAGCAATCCTTCTGCCAAGGGAGATCGGCAAATGTTTCCTAAACAAACCATTAAAATTTTAACGGGCATAGTAATTTTTCTAAGCTGCAAACTTAGTCAAAAACCAAATTATAGCGATAATTTTTTGTGAATATCTTCCACAAATTTTTTGAACTGTTTGTCGGTAGATACCAAGTTGTCAACGGTTTTGCAAGCGTGTAACACAGTAGCGTGGTCTCGGTCTCCAATTTGCGAACCGATGTTGGCCAGAGAAGATTTGGTAAATTTCTTAGCAAAGAACATTGCCAATTGACGGGCTTGAACCACGTGACGTTTTCTGGTTTTGGATTGTAAAGTATCCACATCCAATTGGAAATAATCTGACACTACTTTTTGGATATAGTCGATAGAGATTTCGCGTTTTACATTTTTAACGAATTTTTCTACCACACTTTTCGCCAAATCCAAAGTCACTTCTTTTTTGTTGAAAGACGATTGGGCAATCAACGAAATAATCGCGCCCTCTAATTCTCTCACGTTAGATTTGATGTTTCTGGCTACATATTCTACAATCTCTTCCGGCATTTCAACGCCATCGCGGTATAGAATGTTTTTCAAGATAGAAATTCTGGTTTCGTAATCCGGTTGGTGTAACTCGGCAGACAATCCCCATTTGAAACGAGACAACAAACGTTGTTCGATGTCTTGCATGTCAACCGGTGCTTTGTCCGAAGTTAGGATTACTTGTTTTCCGTTTTGGTGTAAGTAATTAAAGATATGGAAGAATACATCCTGCGTTCCTGATTTTCCGGAAAGGAATTGAACGTCGTCAATAATCAACACATCTATTAATTGGTAAAAATGAATAAAATCATTTCTGTTGTTTTTCTTAACCGAATCGATGTACTGTTGAGTAAAAACTTCAGCTGAAATATACAATACGGTTTTTTCTGGATATTTGTCTTTTATTTCAACTCCGATAGCATGTGCTAAGTGGGTTTTTCCTAAACCAACACCACCAAAAATCAATAGCGGATTGAATGAAGTACCGCCTGGTTTGTTCGCAACAGCCATACCGGCAGAACGGGCTAAACGGTTGGAATCACCTTCTAAGAAATTGTCGAAGCTGTAATTTGGATTCAGTTGGGACTCGATTTTTAAATTTCTGATACCCGGAATTACGAATGGATTCTTTAATTCGGGATTCAGGTTTTTAAACGGAGCGTCAACGTCTTGTGATTTTATTGGACTGCGGTGCGCACTTGGCAATTGTTCCGTAAACGGTTGTTTGTTGCCATAAGTGTTTTCCATCTTAATTTTATAGAGTAACTTTGCGTTTTTTCCGAGTTCTTTGGTTAACGCAACCTTCAATAATTTAACGTAATGTTCTTCGAGCCATTCGTAGAAAAATTTACTAGGCACTTGAATGTACAAAGCGTTGTCTGTAAGTTCAACTGACTTAATCGGTTCAAACCAAGTTTTAAAAGCTTGTTCTTGAATATTGTCTTTTATAAACTCAAGACAGTTTTCCCATACCGATTGCGCAGTTTTGCTCATATTTGGTTAAAAATTATTGTAATTATTGTTAGGTTATTTTGACTAAAACGACATTGAAAATCGTCTTGTTTTTCGGGATAACAAATATGTGAATAAAATTCGTTAAAAAAAATTTTAATGGTATTGATTTTTTAAAAATATTGTTGTAAAGAGAGTATTGAATATAGATTAAAAGCAAAAAAAACAGATGAAAGAACATCAGATTCAAGTTAGAGTTAGGTACTCCGAAACCGACCAAATGAGTGTAGTTTACCACGGAAATTATGTCCCTTATTTTGAGATGGGACGCGTGGAATGGCTTAGAAACAAAGGGATTTCATATAAATCGCTTGAAGAAAGCGGAATTGCACTTCCCATAGTTTCTATGACGATAAATTACAAAAAGCCAGCGCGTTATGACGACTTACTTACAGTGATTACCAAGTTCAAAAGTCAATCTTCGGTCAAGATAGAATTCGATTGTGAAATTCGCAATGAAAATGATGAGTTATTAACAACTGCGCATTTTATTTTGGTATTTGTAGACATAAATTTGGGAAAACCTATTGCGCCGCCACAATACATTTTAGACATCATGAAAGATTAGATTTTTTCAATCTTAATTTCAAATAAATTATTAAAAATGTCGACTGTATTTTCGGCATTTTTTTTTCGGCAGGCAATCTCAATTTGGCAACTTTCGGCCATTTTTTGAGTGATAATATCCAGGTTTTTTTCTTTAATCACGCGCATGACTTTGTTCATATTTTTGTAATCAAAGGAAATTAGGAAATGAACATCGATAGTTTTTTCGATGATTTCAGCTTCTTGTAATGCCAATTGGGCCGCAGTTCGGTAAGCAGATATTAATCCGCCTACACCTAATTTTACGCCACCAAAAAATCGAACAACAATTACTACTATATTGGTGACATCAAACGACTGAATTTGGCCATAAATAGACATGCCGGCAGAATTGCTGGGTTCGCCGTCATCATTAGCCCGAAATGTTAGGTTTTCTGTTCCAAGCTGAAAGGCATAGCAAAAATGAACTGCACCATGATGCTGTTTTCGCAATTCTTCTAAATGTATTTTGATTTCTGCTTCGGTATTTACAGGGTAGGCATATCCAAAAAACTTGCTGTTTTTTTCTTTGTAAAGTATTACTGGAGTAGGAGAAGCTATAGTATTATAGGTGTCTTTCAACGGAATTGATATTAAAACGGCAAATGCTTTTGGTCAAATAAATGCACTACATCTTCTTTGCCTACTTGCAAATTCCAAACATGGAGACCAAGACTTTCTGCAATATCAGTGTTTTCTTTTTTGTCGTCTACAAATAAAGTGCGTTTAGGCGATAAGTCGTGTTTGTTCATGATGGTAGTGAAAATTTCCGGCTGTGGTTTTCTCATGCCCATTTCATAAGAGTAATACACTTTTTCAAAACAACGGTAAAAATCGGTGTAAAAAGACATGCCGACTTTATGTTCAAATCGGTTAATGTGTATAGCATCAGTATTGGTTAAAAGAAACAAGCGGTATTTATTAGATAACAATTGCAAAAATTCTAAACGATACAATGGGAAATCACCTATAACTGAATTCCAAGCGGTTACAATTTCTTCAATAGAAGCATTAGGAATAAATTGGTGAAAACTTTCTACAAATTGCACATCGGTAATTTGACCTTTTTCAAACAAATCATTTTGCGCCAAGAGTACTTCATTTGGACTATCAAGACCTAACTTTTTAAACTCTTCAACCGATTTTTCTTTTTCAAGGTTGATAAAGACGTCGCCAAAATCAAAAATTATACTGTTAATCATGATTTAAAAATAGTTTAAGTTGGTCGCTATTTATGTCAGTTACACTGGAAATTCCTCTCAAAAAAGGCGCTTTTATACCTTCGTTTAGTGTAACAATGCCTTTAAAAACTCTAGCTTCATCCCAAAGGTTATCGGTTATAAAAGTTTCCAAAGTTTGTTTTCCGCCTTCAACAATGACAGATTGGATGCCGTAACGCAATAAAATATCGATGATTTTTAGGGTTAGTTGCTTATCAAA
>JBDLVY010000035.1:0-17578 GCA_039804545.1 Bacteroidota bacterium
GTTCATATTCAGTAAATTTAGAAACTTGATCTCCTGTATATTCAATAACAATATAAGTATTGTCCTCCGGGTGATTTATTCTAGTCAACTTATCTCCGGTATAAATGTATTGTTCAATCAAAACCCCTGAGTTTTTCACTGTTTTCAATTTGTCTCCCGAATAAGTAAATAACAAATTGTAATCATCGTCTGCAGGATTAGCACTATCAATAATCATAGTTTTCACCAATGGTCCTGCTGCAGTACTGCTTGTAGAATCATCAGAGGAACAACTCACTACGAAAGTAGCGGTAATGGCCAGTAGCCACAATTTCTTTTTCATTTTTAAAGTCTTTTATATTTCTGTAAAAATAGAAAAAAATACCTTAAAAAAATCCCTTAAAAATTATGCTGTTTTAGACAACTTAAAGGCATTATCAAGAATAGAAAGTACTACATAAGTCAAGATAATCAAGGGAACTGCCAATATCTGAAGGAAAATCAACATCAAGACAGAAATGGCCAAGAAGAAAATCTGTAATTTATATTTGGCGAAACTGAAATTTTTAATCTTTAGGGAAAACAACGGGATTTCGGCGTTCATGATGTAAGCACTTAAAAAAGTAATGCCAATTAAAACCCATTGATTATTCAATAGTTCTATAACCGAATTGTTGGGATAAGCTGCAATTACCAATGGTAAACTTGTAATAAACAATGCATTTGCCGGAGTTGGTAAGCCTATAAAAGAATCCGACTGACGCGTATCAATATTAAACTTTGCCAAGCGATAACAAGCACCAAGTGCGATGACAAAACCTAAATAAGGCCAATAACTTATATCCCCAAAAACCCGATTTCCTTGCGGTAATAAATTAAACATCACAAACGCAGGAACTATTCCACTAGTTACCATATCAGCCAATGAATCCAATTGTACACCTAAAGGTCCGGCAACGCCAAACTTTCGGGCGAAGAAACCATCAAAAAAATCAAAGAAAATCCCAAGACAGACAAAGAAAAAAGCAGATTCAAAGTCAGAATATGAAACCATAACTACAGCCACGCAACCACTAAACAAATTAAGCATCGTAAATAAGTTGGGAATCTGGGCTTTGATGTTCATCGTAAACGTTTGTTATTTTAAAGAAATACAAATTTAATACAATAAGTTGCAGACTTCTGCGTTTTATATTCAAGATTTTTATGTGATATTTGTAAAAAGAAAAATTGCCTTGAAAAAAACCATTGCTATTCTGCTACTTTTCACCAGTCTAATTACTCAAGCTCAGGCTGTTAGAAAATACTCGAATGAGTTCATGAACATTGGCGTAGATGCAGCAGCATTAGGTATGTCGAATGCGGTAACCGCTTTTACCGGCGATGTCAATTCGGGTTATTGGAATCCGGCCGGAATTTTAAAAATTGAAGACAGCGAAGCAGCTCTGATGCACGCCAGTTATTTTGCCAATATTGCTCAATATGATTATGCGGCTTACGCCAAAAAAATAGATGACCAAAGCGCTTGGGGAATTTCCTTAATCCGATTTGGTGTTGATGACATTCTCAATACCACCCAATTAATAGACAGCGAAGGCAATATCGATTACAACCGAATCAGCCTATTTTCTACCGCCGATTATGGCTTGACATTTTCCTATGCCCGAAAATTGAAACTACAAGGCTTTCAATATGGCGTCAATGCCAAAGTCATCCGAAGAGTGATTGGCGACTTTGCCAATTCTTGGGGATTCGGATTTGATGCCGGCTTGCAATTTGACAAAGACAATTGGCATTTTGGCTTAATGCTGCGCGATATTACTACCACTTATAACGTTTGGGCCATCGACGAAGATAAATTCGAAGCCATTCAAGGCGCCGTTGAAGGTCAGAATCAAGAATTGCCTGAAAGTACCGAAATTACGCTGCCCAAAGCCCAATTGGGAATCGCCAAAAAATTTGAATTCCACTATGATTATACTTTGTTAGCTGCAGTAAATCTCAACATGCAATTTGCCGAAACCAACGATGTTATCTCTACAAGTGCCGTGAGCATTGATCCTGCTTTGGGATTTGAATTCGGATATACTGATTTGGTATTCCTTCGCGCCGGTGTTGGTAATTTCCAAAATGTAACACAAATCGACGGTTCAACTAAAGTAAATTTTCAGCCGAACATTGGTTTAGGCTTTAAATACAGAGGCATTCAAGTAGATTATGCTTTGACCGATTTGGGCGACCAAAGTGCCGCTTTGTATTCCAATATCTTTTCGGTTAAAGTTGATTTGAGTATTTTTAGATAAAAAATTATGTTGAAAAAAGTATTTCTTCTGCTCCTACTCGTCTTCAGCTTTCCTGCTTTTTCACAAAACCCAAAGCTCACTGAAAACACCCAAGTGAGCATTTTTACCTGTGGTCGTGGCGAACAATTGTATTCTACTTTCGGACATACAGCCCTGCGAATTAAGGATGAGGCTAACGAACTAGACATCGTTTTTAATTATGGTGCTTTCGATTTCAGAACAGAAAATTTTTATTTAAAATTTGTCAAAGGCGATTTACAGTATTTTATGAATGTCACTTCGTTTGAAGATTTCATATTAGAATACCAAATCGATGAAAGAGAAGTAATTGAACAAACCATCAATATATCATTGGCCCAAAAACAAGAACTTTTAGATGCTTTGGGCAAATCGCTCAACTCTTCTGAAAAATATTATACCTATAAGTTTATCGATCGAAATTGCACTACTATGGTCGCTGATAAAGTCAGTGGTTTATTGGGTCAAGCCCAATTTCAGAAATTTGACGATAAAACCCTGAGCTACAGAGCCGTATTGTATCCATATTTTGAAAATTACTTTTGGTATAAATTAGGCATCAACATTATCTTCGGTGCGAAAACCGATGCAGAGGCAGAAAAACTATTCCTGCCCGTTGAATTGATGAACAGTTTAGACAAAGCCACTGTAGGCGGAAAGGAATTGGTAACCAATAAAAAAACCATACTGAAAGGAACAGATATCAAGCCCGTTTTTTCCTTTTTCAACAGTATTTATACCATTATTGCTTTCTTTATAGTACTGATTGTCATTAACAAACGCTGGCTGTTTCTGACTTACCTTTTTATCGCAGGCTTATTGGGTGTTTTTCTTTGCTCGGTTGGTTTGTATTCCCAACATCAAGAAGTTTTGTGGAATTATAACGCGCTACTTTTCTGTCCGTTATTTTTGGCTTTACCCTTCTTAAAAGAAGTTAAGCTAAAAAGAATTAGCAATATTTCAATGGTTATTTTGATGGCTTACTGCATTATTATGATCAATAAACCACATTTACCTATCCTGTTGCCATTTATTTTGGCAACGTTTTACATGTTGTTGAAAATCACTGGGAGAAATCCTTTAAAACTATTGACCTCGATAAAATAAAACCGTACTCAAAGTTTTAAACATAATACTAAAGTCGAGGAAAAGACTGCGGTGTTTGATGTAATACAAGTCGTATTGGAGTTTGATCAAACTGTCTTCTATTGTTTCCCCATAAGAATAATTAACTTGAGCCCAGCCGGTTAAACCCGGTTTAATTACATGACGGGTTTCGTAGAACGGCATCACTTCGGCGATTTCGTTGACAAATACCGGTCTTTCAGGTCTTGGTCCAATTACAGCCATATCTCCTTTTAGGATATTCAAAAATTGGGGAAACTCATCAATTCTCGATTTTCTCATGATTTTGCCAAATGGTGTAATTCTGGAATCATTGGTTGTAGCAAAAACAGCACCACCGCTTTCGGCATTTTTAATCATGGTTCTGAACTTGACGATATTAAATATTTTACCATTCTTACCTACTCTTTCCTGTGTATAAAACAGCGGTCCTTTACTGCCTAAAAGGTTTCCAAAGGCAACAATCGGAATTAACAACAATCCGAGAGTCAAGCCGATTAGCGAAATTATTATTTCTAAAAACCGTACAATAATTAAATACAAATGGTTTTGATTACTACGGCTGAAGGGAAAATAGCGGTAAAAATCGCGTGATACATATTGCACCGGAATACGCTGGGTGATATTTTCATATACCTGAGTATACTCTCTGATGATATACCCGCTTTCAAGCAAGTGAATCAGTTGATTGTATAGTTTGACAGTTATTCCATCGGTTTTTTGGGAAGCAATTACAATTTCCGAAATCGAATATTTCTTTACGAAGGTTTCCAAATCATTGACTTCTACACTTTTAATTTTTGGGGAAAGATTGGTTTTTAAATTGGCACTGTCGGAGTTAACAAAACCCAACACGCGGTAATGCGGATCGGCACTTTCTAATCCGTCAACCAATTCTTTTACTTGTTCTTTGTCACAAATCAGAATAACTTTTTTCAAAAAGCGATTAGAGGCGAAAAAGCGAACATAAATCATACGCCAAGTAAACAAAGCTAAAAATATGGCAATGAAAAAGAAAAATATTTGGATACGATTGGTAGGTAAAATAGGGGTAAATATTGGAGTCAACAAATACATCAATACCGTAGTAGAAGAAGTTAATATGATGCTCTTAATAACCTGAAACTGATTGCTGGCTACCTGCAAATTGTACATTTCAAAGACCGAACCGATAAAATTCAAGTAAAGTCCCAGAACAATTGTCCAGTAAAAATTGGTGGCCGAAATATTGAAGTAGTTAAATTTAAAAACAATTCCAACCAAGTACAACGAAAGCAGTACAGAGATGACGTCAAAGAGTCTTAAAAGAATTTTTCTTTCCGAAACTTCGAAGTGAATATCTTTGTATTTGTTCATTTTCTTGATAGAATCCTATTTTTTTGAAGTCGCAAGTTAATAAATCTAGTGATTAAATCAGTAAATCTATCCACTCCTTTTTTACGATTTCCCAATCAAAACTTTGGACAGTCATTTTAGCATTTTTTGAAATTTTTTCGGCCAAAGCATTATCTTTAAACAAGCTATCAACTTTTTGAGTCATTCCAGCTAAATCATTATCTTCAACCAACAAAGAATTATCCTCATGCTTTAACAAATAAGGAATTCCACCTACTCTGGTTGATACTACAGGTAATCCGAGAGCCATAGCTTCAATAACACTGATTGGGGTATTATCAAAATGAGTCGTATTGATAAAAACATTATAATCTTTAGATTGAGCAATCCATTCTTCTTTAGATAATTTTCCGGTGAATTTGACTTCCACTTTATTTTTTTGGGCGAAGCGTTTTGTGTTTTCAAAACTATCGTCTTTTCTGGGACCAATCATACACAAAGTAGCTTCGGGATATATTTTCTTTAAATTCATAAAAAGCTTTACCGCCATTATCGGATTGTATATTTTGGCAAAGGATCGAACCCAAAGTATTCTAGGAAAATCAAAACTTTTAACCGATTGCGGATACAACTGTAACTCAATAGTATTGGGAATGTATTTTATATTGGTATACCCGTTATTTTTAAAAGCTTCGAATAAATAATAAGATGGTGCAATATTGATAAAGGCATTGTTGAATATTAAATTGGAGCAAAACTTTGTCCTCACAATTCTGCTGGGCAAATCACCACCATGTAATTTCGGAATGTATTTTACCTTTAATATTCTACAGAGTTGTGAAATCACAAAAGCATACCAAAAATTTTTGGTACTGTAGGTGTCAATTAAAACATAGTCTACTTTTTTGGCATATTTTAAAGTCATATAAACCATTTCCAACATCCTCAAAAATTTATTTTTCTTTGAGGAAGCATAATAAACGGTAAATCCTTCGGCTTCCAGAAACGAACCCAATGTTTCAATAGAAGTAGAAGTGTAACCGTGGTCGGATAACTTATTACCTATGTAAAGAAGGCTATTCATCCATATGAACTTTTAAAAGCGATAACGAATATACAAAAGCCGGTGCAGCAATTCGCATAGCAGCATGATTAATTGTCAGCAACCAAAATACTAAAAAACAAAACATATATATATTTTGCTTGTTGTCAAGGTATAAAAAAATAGGGGTAAGAAACACAATTAAAAGTGCTATAATTCCCAATGTACCATGCTCGGCTAAAGTTCGCGAAACCTCATTATGAGACGCAATAATTTCACCTCCGGTTTTTTCTTCTCTAATTTCCAGTCCTTTGGCCACCCCAACACCGAAAATTGGACTGTCTAAAAACGCATCTATTTCGCTGTCTAAAATTTCTTCTCTTCCGGTAAACTGACTTTCTTTTACTTTTCCGGTAGCATCTTGGTTGGCGTATCTTTTATCAATCAAACCACCCGTTTGGTTTGAAGTATAAACCCAAGTAAAAGCAAAACCTATTACAAATAAAACCAACAAAATATTGAGCTTGTAACGTCCTTCGCCTTTGGTGTTTTTGTATAAAAAGAAAATCAAAATTAGAATCATCAATAATCCGGTTATCATACCTCCTCTGGAAAAAGTAACCAAACCACGGTAACTGATGTTAAAAATAATAATCAAGTTTATAACAAACATCAATTTGGTCTTAGACTGTAAAACCAATCGTGAAAAGAAAATAAACATCCCTATACCCAAAATAGTCGCCACCTGATTAGGTCCAAAACCACCCGAAGTTTCCATATTAGAACCGGTACCAGTTAAAATAGATTTGAGTTCCGGAGTATACAATATCAAATACATCGTAGTGGTAATGATGGGTAATCCCAAAGCCAACAAGATATTATTGAGTTGTGAAAATCGTATCTTACGGTTATAATTATAAATAGCCGCAATGCCCAAACAAGCTGGACCCGAAATATTAAAGGACAATGAAGTTCTAAGATCTGACTTCAAATTTAAGGTTTCGGTAGCTACCATAATACCGGGAAACAAGAGTAGCAAGTATATCCAAAACGGAATGGCATTCTTAGAAAAACCACTGTAATACATACCCAGCAACATGAACATCATAATACCATATTTGGAAAACTCATATAAGATATTCCCACCGGTCATCCTCAGGAAAACCTCACTTCCTACCAAATAAGCAGCAACAAATAGTACTTCGTTCCCTTGGTTACTGGTCTTGATAACATAGTATACGCCAAATACTAAAATTGAAATACCATAAATCTTTGAAAACTGAGGATAATTATAGATTATAAACCCAATTAAGATGTGAGTTAAAACTAATAGTATGTATTTTTTTTCTTTCATAGTTTTACAACCCTTTAATCCAATTTAAATATTTGGTCATGACGCCTTCTTCCGAATGGTTTTCAACTATAGTTTGGTGCAATGCATTTCCCAATTGGATTCTTAATCCTTCATCTGTAATTAACTTTAATAAGCTCTCATAAAAAGCGTCTGCTTCGTTTACACCAACAATAAATCCGTTTAATCCATTTTTTATAATCAACGGAATTTCACCAACATTGGTAGAAACCACGGGCTTTTTATACAAACCATATTCAATTAAAGCTACTGGTAAACCTTCTGATTTAGAGGTTAAAATAGCAATGTCGCATTGGTTGATAATGGAAACAACATCATTCTTCGATCCGTAAATAAAAACTGTTTTTTCTAATCCTTTGCTGGTAATCAATTGAGAAACTCGTTGTGAATAATCGTCTTCAAAATCCTTTCCAACCAAATGAAAACTCCAATCCGGTTGGGTTTCTTTTAATTTTTCGGCTATATTCAATAAAAGAAAATGATTTTTTTGGTCTCTTAAATTGGCCAAACACAAAATGCGCTTACCGTTTACTCCTTTCAATACAGTTTCTACTTTAATCGTTGAAAGTTCATTGGTAAAGTTAGGAAAATATACTATTTTTTTACAATTGAGTTCTTTTTCGGCCCAATTTTTCAACTTAAAATTGACAACAATTATACCCTTAAAGAAATAAGAAGCAATTTTGAGCACCAATGATTTTTGGGCACTGATAAATTCGCTTAAACCGTTATGGTCATGCCAAATGATTTGAATTTTGGGATAAATTATTTTGACCAACAACGCGATGAAATATGAACTACTGTGCGGTTGCAGAAAAACTACCTTATTCGTTTTACAGTATTTTTTTAAGCGAAAAGCGGCAGCAATATCAAGTGTTTTAGTCTTTTTTAAAAAAAGATAATCGACCGAATCATCTAACTGACTTTTCAAATGACCTTCCGCTCTGGTCGCAACCAAGCCCGAAAAACCAACTCTCTTTGAAAGCGCATTGGCATAATTGATGGCCATTTTTTCGGCACCGCCAACTTCTAAAGAGTCAATTATTTGTACTATTCTCATGATTGCAAAAGCTGTTTAATTTCATTTTCAAACACATCCAAAGTGTATTGTCTCGACCATTGAATGGCATTCTCGACTTGCTCCTGATAACGATTTTGATCTTTTATTATTGATTCGATTTGGTTTATATCCGTGGTCAATTGCAACTCCAACAACAGTCCGCGTCTACCGTTATCCAACATATTGGGCACACAAGAAACTCGTGAAGCAATAGGCAAACAACCCCAAAACATACCTTCCGCAATGACTTTGGGCCAGCCCTCACTTAATGAAGGTAAAACTACAAAATGATTTTTGATGTAAGCGGCTTTAATGGTTTCCTGATTTTGATTGCCTTGTAAACTAACAATATTGTCAAGGTTATTCGTTTGGATATAATCTTCTAAACTGTTCCGCTCTGCGCCTTCTCCAAAGACCGTCAACTGAACATCATGTCCATTTTTATAAAGCTGCTCCACCATTTGAATAGCGTACAAAGGTTGTTTTCCATTAGACAAAGTGCCCACAAAAACAAAAGAAATCTTTCCGGTTAATGGTCTGGGAGCAACGGCAATCTTATCTTGTTCAAAATAACTCGCGGTGAAAAACGGTTTGATATTTTTGGTACTGTTTTCCCATTCACCATAAACCAAAACTTGCATGTTCTTGGTCAAAAAAGTATTGCTTAAAATCCATTTTTGCAAACGATAACTCAAAGGCTGTTTGGCTTTTAAATCCCAATTCCCGGCGTATTTAGCAGTTTTGGGTTTACTTGGAAATAAAACCTGCACCAAACAACCTAATAAACCCATGTTTCCGGGACATCGCAAATGAATATGGTCGGATTGTTGCATGGCCTTGTAGATTTTAAAAACAATTTTAGGCAATTTGAACACTGTTTGGAAAGCCGATTTGACCGACAAAAAATCATATGAAGCTACTGTTCTGAAATCAATGTTTTGATGAGAATAAGGTATTTCAATCGCTGTTTTTTCTTTTAACGTCAATGGCGCAACTACAATCATTTTGTCTACATATTTTGCCCAAATATTCATCTCTCTTACATAAGGAGAATACGCATAATACTCGCCATTTTGAAAGCCGTGAGAAACATGTGTAATGAGGCAAAAGGTCATATTGGTTTATGATTCTGTTTTGGGTTGGTCAAAAAGCAAACGTACCAAACCTATGGTTCTTCCCCAAGATTCGGTTAACGCTTCCCAACGTTTATTAGTGGTAAATATATTGCTAAATCTAATGATTATCAATAGAAATGAAATAGCAGTCCATTTTAACTTGGCTTTGAACGATGGTTTCGGATATTTTACACGCCATACAAACCATCCGTTTCGGGTTACCATTTTGCCATATTGGTATTTGTTAGGCCTACCCGATTGGTCGTGGTAATGCGACAATTGGGCTTTGGTAGCAATCACATTTTTACCAAATTGCTGTGCTCTTATACTAAAATCGGCATCTTCATACAAACCGTAACCTTCAAAATAATGCGAGAATTTAAGGGTATCAAAAACCACTTTTTTGAATGAAAACGACATTCCAATCAACAAATCTACTTCATAAATTTTTCCCGTTAATGGAAAACCGCAAGTTCGACCGTGAGAGAACTCGGGCATGCGTCCCGGACCTAAATCCGATTGCAAACCAAAATAATTTCTCATAACATTCCGTAAACCTTCGGGATAAACGTAGCCTTCCAATTCATAAAACTTGTATTTATTGAACTTTTTGCTTGGTTCTTTTTGTATCCAACGGTTTTCATTGATTGCAATTCCGGCCACGCCGGTTATAGCGGCATCACTTTGGTAAGCTTTGATAATTTCCTCAAAATAATTGGGTTCCAAAACGGTATCATCATCCAAAAAACAAATCACTTCTGCTTCCGATGATACTTTGGAAATCCCAAAATTGCGTTGCTTGGTCAATCCTCTGTGCTCCTTTTCTACTTTAAAATAAATCAGCTTTTCAAAAGTATGCTGCGCAATTATGGTTTTGGTTTCATCATTCAAAGAACCGTCAACAATGAGAATTTCGTTGGGATAAAGCGTTTGTTCCTTTACCGAAGTCAGTAGCTTCAATAAAGGATTTGGTCGCATATATGTACAAATTACAAGAGTAAAATTCATCCTAGTCATGCTTTAATTTAGTGGCCCAAAAAACACTGGTATCCCATTTTTTTCTAAACAATTTAATATAGCCAAAAGGATTCTTTAAAAAACTTGGGTTAAGATTCTTCAAGAAAATAGTGGTTTTATAACTCAACAATTGTTCGGGTGTATCATACAACAATCGGAACAACATCACTGTTGGTGAAGGTTTGGGTTGGATTACTTCGTGTTGCCAACGCAAAATTGGTTTCGTTCTGAATCCGCCCATCGGTGCTTTTAAATGCAAAATATTGGTCGTGGAAATGTACAAAATATCGAAACCTTTTTGGCGCAATTGCATCCCAAAATCATTGTCTTCCCCAAAACCAAATTCGTAGCCCATATTAAATTGCAATCCGTGAAGACAAGTACTTTTTACAAAAGCATGACCCGCACCAAAAACGGTAAATTGCTTTGGCGCTTGGCGTTCTATGGTTTGCGTTTTCAAATGACAAGCCACTAAAAACACTTCATTTCCGGTTGACCGAAAAGTGTCTATAGCCTTTTCGAGTAAATCATTACCAAAAACAATATCGTCATCAGCTAGGAAGCAAAACTCACTTTCTATCAATTCCAATCCCAAGTTTCGGGCATTACAAGCACCGGCTTGATGGGTAAAACGGTGTTTGATAGTAAATGGCCAAGTGTTATTTTGGATAAAATCCAATTCGGAAATACTGCCTTCCAAAGGGTTTTGTTCAATAAGTATAACATTAGTCGGCAAATGTGTTTGAGCCGCTAAATTATTCAACACGTCCAACAAATATTGTTTTCGTCCAATAGTTGGAATCAAAACATCTATCGTGTCTTTGTCTACTATATTTTTGGAGGAAACTAATGGTATTGGGTTGAGCCGAATTGGGTCAAAAGTTCTCTTCTTATAAAACAAAGAAAACACCAACGGCATCAACGGAAAACGCTTTTCAAACAGCATCAAATTAAAGAACAAAAGGAAAATCCAACGCGTTCGATAATGTTGCTTGGTAAATTTAAAAAGGCTTGAAAGACTTGTAGTTTTTAGGGGTATTTTAGAGGTTTTACCCAAAAGTAATTCGGGTTCGGAATAACACAACAAACCGTGAGCAATGGCTCTCTTTGCCAATGAATGCAGAAAATAATCAAAGTCGTTTTCAACCTTCAAATCAGGTTTACAAGCTTTTAGTGCCAAAGTGTGAATGGCGCCAACCTGACTGCTTGTTTGCCAAGTGGCGTATCGAACTTCTTTATTAATTTGGATAAAAGGCGAATCTTCTATGTAACCCAATTCTCTTCCGAAATAATTGGCAAGCGAAGGATTAAAGGAAAAAAGCAACTTTTGATGGTGGAATAGGTTTTCAATCGTATTGACATTCAAGTTGTCTTTTAAACTTTGGTGACACCAAACCAATATTTCATCCTCAAATTTATCCACCAAATCAAGTAAAACCACAACCACATTCCGATTTTTGAAAGTCGAAAAGTCACGCGCTTCATTTGAAACGACGTTAGTTACTTTTGATTGATTGTGATAAATAATGATCATGAAATGCTTATTTTAATTTTTCTTGATAGAACGTAGCACTTTGTTGGGCCACTACTTCATTACTGAATTTTTGTTGGACTTTGGCTTTGGCCGCTGTACCAATTTGATTCCTCAACGAACAATTTTCAAGCAATATGTTTATTTTCTCTGCATAGGCTTGGTGCGCTTTGGGATTGACTAAAAATCCGTTGATGCCATCGTCAATGACTTCTTTGGCCCAACCAATATCAGAAGCTACGATAGCCTTCTCCATCGCCATCGCTTCTATCCAAGAAACTGGCAAAGCTTCGGCAAATGTGGGAAAAACACAAACGGTTGAAGCATTGATATGCGTCTTCATTTGGTTATAAGGAACACTTCCTAAATAAGTTACGTTTTGAAAAGCAGCCGTGTCAAACAAAGGTTGCATCATCGCCCAAACCGAAGGATTTCCGGTAGTAATATCCGCAGCATCACGACCGATAAGCACTAATTTGGCCTGTTTATTTTGCTTATGTACTTCATTAAAAATCAAAGGCAATTCGAGTGAACCTTTTTTCCTAATTAAGGTGCCAAAGTATAAAATGGTGTTCTCCTCTGTATTGTTTATCGTTTCTCCAATCGAAAAATCAGCCAGGTCAATCCCATTTGGAATGATGGTGAAATCATTTGGCAAAGCAAATAATTCTTTGGTCACTGTTGCCGTATACTGACTGACTGAAAGCCAAGCATCGGCCTTTTGCAATGCCCTTTTTTCTCTGAATTTATTGAGAAACTTGACCGGTCGTTGGTCTAAATGACAAAAATAAGTATCGCTGCCGTGAAGTTTAACTACCAAAGGACATTTTAGTTTGATATTAGAGGTGATTCCGGTCCAATCTGCGGCTTCAACGATATCAATTTCACCTTTATCTACTAATGTGTTAATCTGTTTTTGAATCTTTTTTTGGGTCAAAATTCTGGAAAATCCTTTGAGCTTTCGGTTTTTAATTTTATAAAAGGTCAAACCGTTATCCGTAAAAGTTTCGTCTTGGTCTTGGCCATAAATCACAATGGTAACTTGGTGACCCAATTGGAGTAAGCCTTTGCTTAAATTCAATATACTCGTTCCTATTCCGGCGGAAAAACCGGTTTTAGCATGAGGATATTCAGAAGTCAGGAAGGCTATTTTCATGTTCCTATTTTTTCATCCAAATGCAGGATATATTTCGACCATTGGTTTGATTTTCGGCAATCAATTGGGCTTCTTCTGCCTGATAACTTTCGATTAAATCACTTTTCAAGTACCCAAAAAAACCATAGGAACGCATTTGCAATAATTCAAAATTTTGCAATTGGTCTTTCAAAAACTTTAATGAAATGCCTTTGTTCACCGAATCGGTTTTGGTTTCTACATGAATATCTGTAACCGACCAAATCTCGTCGGCAGTCATGCGTTTTTTGATGCTTTTCTCTGCCAATAATTGGTCGTTAATTAAATCGATATAATCTTTTCTTCCCAAAAGTCGCTTGATGGATTTGAGTAACTTTTTGGGAATAAAGTCGGTAATCTTTTTCTCTTTCGGCAAAGCTTCGAGAGCTTTTTCGTAACGATTTCTTCGGCTCAAATATTCCGATTCATTGATAGAATCTCCATTTGGATCTTGTAAGTGAATTAAAATCCCACCCGAATGCAATGCATTACTTACTTGACCCAAGAAAACTTCTAAATCGGGAATATGGTGCAACACCGAGCTGATGATGATGACATCAAACTTTTCGGTAAGCGATGCCAAATAGCCATTGATCGTTTTGTAGGGTTTGCCCCAAGTCTTGGCTTTGGCTTCGGCAAATTGTAACATGTTGGGTGAAGTGTCAAGTAAAGTCAGTTGGCTGATGTGTGCTCCAAGTTTTGAATTGAGTAAAATTTGAGAACTCAACCCTGTTCCACAACCAATATCAAGTAAACTAAGGGTTTTGTTTTCTATATTTTTTTGGGCCAATAAATCGCCTACCAATAAATTAATCTGTTCTTGTAAACTGCCCCACATATCGGTGTGCATCGCATCATAATGTTGGGCTTCAAAATCATGAAACACGATATTGATTCTCTCTTGAAATTGCTCCGGTGAAAGTGCACTTCCGGTTTTTTGTATTAAGGGCAATAACGATTGGTAAGACATAATGTTGAAATAGAATTAAAACAATTAGTTGATTTTACTTTGAATATAATAGTCAGATAAGTCTTTATCGATGATAATTGCCGCAGTGGGAAGTACGGTTTTGCCCTCAGGAATATCTTCGGTTACAACTGAATTGGCACCGATTGTCACTTTGTTCCCGACCGTAATTTTCCCAAAAACTCCAGCATTAGGCCCGATAAAAACTTCGTTTCCAATAGTTGGCACGCCCATTTTTTTTCCATAATTACTCACGCCAATAGTGATGCCTTGCGAGATATTGCAATTGTCTCCAATCACACTATCGCCATGAATCACTACGTTTCCGAAATGACCAATATAAAATCCTTTCCCTATTTGGGTTCGATACGAAATATCAAAACCATACTTAACTTTTAGTCGTCTGAGCCACAAAAAGTAAAAGTAAAACAACAATCTGTTGCGTCTTCTGTAATGTTGCACCAAACGAAAAATCGTCATGTACTTCAATCCTGGATTTGGTTTTAGGATAAAGATATCAAACAAAACACCTATAGATATTTTGTGGATTCCACAACGTTTATAATCGGTTAGGATATATTCTTTTGCCATTTTATTTTTTACAGATTTCCTCAATTGCGGTCCAAATTCTCTCTGAAGCGAATTGCGGCGGATGTTGGGTAATTTTTTCAAACCATTGTTTGGCGTTGGCAATAATATTACCGGCTTTTTGATCGAGTGTTTTTGCAATACAATCGTCAATTTCGTTGGGATGGTTGATCCAAAAAACCGAATCTTTATTGGGCATCGACCTAAAATGGATGAATTGATAAATGTTTTTCACTGACCATTGAGGATATTGATCATTGACTACTTCATAATTGATATAACCACAAGGTTTGTTAAATGAGACGTAGTCAAAAACCATCGAAGAACCTAAGTTAATGACCATTTCAGTATGGGCAATGGTATTCATTTGCAGCGCTAAATCGGCTTTGGTTGGAGAAATGTCGTGCCAAGCTTCGCCTTTTTTTTCCCATTTGGGGATGATACTAGTGATAACCTCTTTGTATTGTTCGAGCACGGCATCAAATCGATTGGAAAAATCAACCGGACATCTTCTGAAAATGATGCCTAAATTATGTCCTTGTTGGTTTAGTCGCACCACTGCTGCTGCGGTATCCGACAAATACGTTGGGTCATTGGGTGAAGTTGTCACATCATCACCCGAAAAACAGAGGTATTTTTTATGTAAATCCAAATCGTGTTCACTAAAAAAAGCTTCTTTAGAAACCAATAATTCCTCTTCGGTATGGGTTTCAAACTGTGGCGTTCCGGTAACCCTAATTTGGCTTTCTTTGACATGGGGATAGTAATACAACAATTCACCTTTCATGTGGTCACTCCAAACAAAATAATAATCGGTTTCTACAATCTTGGTGGCTTTAGGCAAATTGTCCCAAGAGAAAATAAACGTCGCCGTTGGAATTCCCAAATCCTGTGCGGCAAGTATCGGTGCTACAGCCAACATGGTTCTTTGGTTGGTACAAAAAACCAAATCGGGTTTTTCGTTTTGCAAGGTTTCCAAACTATCAAAATAGAGTTTGGTTTTTCGCTCTTGTTTGGCGATGCTTTTTTTGATGCGTTCTAATCCTTTTTCAGAATTGTTAAAAAGAATCAGTCCGTCTTTGTAAAGACTTTTTATAGCCGATTTTATATTAGAGTAAGAAAAAGGGAAACGGTAATAATTATAAATGGTATCTTTTGACTTCTTAATATTGAGGTTGAGTTCAATGTGGGTTTGCGCCATCTTTAACATATCAGTCAATGGATGCGCTTTGGCATTTTTGAAACGTATTTCTTTGAAGCCCAACTCACTTAAATCAAAAAGTGTATTGTTCCAAAAGGTAATATCAATTCCCTTTTGTAAACCAATTTTATGAAAATTTGTAAAAGAAAAATTTCTCAAACCGACACCGTCCGGAAGAAGTATGAATATTTTTTTGTTTTGCATTCCTTTTTTTCAATTGAAGTCTCAAATATCTCTAATTTAGAGTTAATATGAAAGTAAATGAATGCTAAAATGTTCGGCTAGGAAAATATTTATTGCGATAATTCAGGAAAAGCTTTTCAATTTTATAAGTCATGATAAAACCCGAAATGACACATAGAATAAATACTATCGGAAAAGCCACAAAACGATTAGTAATCGGCAGAAAGCCAAAACAATAAATCACCAAAGAGTGAATCACGTAAATTGAGTAAGAACAAAAACCAATTTTACTAATAAAATTAACTGCAGTTTCTGTAAAAAGACGGTTAAGTTGCTTATTCACATTGGCATCAATTAAAAAATGCACCAGTAAAATTCCGAAAGAAATATAAAGCATAGTAAACCCAATTGTTTTCACAAAGAAAGAATCTCCGGGCGAAATAAAAGGCGTAAAAGAAAGCAGTACCAAAGAAAGCCATAACAATTTCGGCTGGTGTTTAAGATAAAAAGACGACAACGCTTCTCTTCTGAAATGGAACCAAAATGAGATCAATACTCCAAACAATAAAGAATCAATCCGCAAATGTGACATGGTCATGTTTCTCGCCGTATCATCTGGAAATTGGATGTTAGTCAAAATTCTCAAAACAAAAAGCAATACCAAAACTGCTATTAAGTATTTTTCAAAAGCCGAGGTTTTGTTGGGTAAGATTTCAAAACGCAGGATTTTTTTATTGAAGACCAGCCACAAAAATAAGGCTAAGCCAAAATAAAAATGTTCTTCAACCGCCAACGACCAACTTGCAGGATAGGCATAACCCCAATCCAATGCATAATTCTGAACAAAAATCAATTCGTAAAATGCTTTTTGTATATCAAATTTGTGGAGGAGAATTCTCGGGATGATATAAAGAATGTACGTCAGGTAAAATATGGGGTAAATTTTAAAACCACGTCGTATTAAAAACAATTTGGCATTGATGGAACCAAATTTTTGGTATTCTTTAAACAACAAACCCGAAACCAAAAAGCCGCTGAGCACAAAGAACAAATCGACACCAATCCATCCCATGGTTTCCAAAAAATCAAACAACACCTGATGGCGGAACAGCACTAAAATAATAGCAATACCGCGCAAAAAATCAAGTTCTCTTAATCGGTTTACGGTTGACATTAGAGTAAGTTTTGGTTAATTCCAATAGTCAATTCACCCGAATTGAAAAACTCAAAATTGTATTTCTTAAGCACTTCATAAATGGCTTCTCTACAATCAAATTCATCGTGAATTTCAATGGCTACACATTTGGTTTTGGCCAAATAAGACACGTCTGCTTTAGGTGAAGTCAACACTTCTTTCTCTGAACCTTCAATATCCATTTTTAAAATATCGATGGTTTGAAATTGGTTTTTCTCCATCAGATAATTGATGGAATACGCTTTTAAATTGGTCTCAGTAGCCGTTTCTTCTACGCGAAAAGACCAATCATTTTGATCTCTAAAATCGCTTACAATTTTCAAAAAAGAGTTCGTACTCCAAATCCCGCCTTTTACTTTTTCTTTAGCAGCAA
>JBDLVY010000036.1:0-2806 GCA_039804545.1 Bacteroidota bacterium
GTAATACTTTATAGTTTGCCATATACCACATTGCCTTTTTCAGAAAAAGTAAAAATTGCTCACCATATTCAAGCGGTAACGCAAGATTATGATTATTCCATTTCCTTTTTCTCTTTAAAAAACATGTTGTTTGTTAGACCTTTTCATTTGTTTGTATACTGCATCATTAGCTTGGTATATTTCAACCGTGATGCTACTAAAAGAAAAGCCATTTACGGTCAAATGCCTGTTAATTATACTGTAATTAAAAAATGGATTTATGTTTTAGTTGGATTGCAGTTATTTATCTCATTATATTGTTTGCTTGATTCGTATGCCGATTTTATTTTGAACGAATACTCTGGATTTATTAATCAAAAAAATTACTTTAGGTTTTTAGGCATCGCCTTCTCTTTACAAAATATACTTTTGTTTCTATTTCCTAAAATACTTTTCGATACTATATCTTATCCAGATCCTACGTTTGCAAAAACAAGACCTTCCCAAATTAAAAAAGGAAATTCTTCTGAAACCAATCAAAATATTTCAGTACAACTGAAGCATTATTTAATAGAAAAACCATTTTTACAATCTGGATTTAATTTGTCTAAAATGGCATTGGATTTACAATTGTCTGAAAGAGTGCTGTCCAATTATTTTAATACCGAACTCGCCCTTTCGTTTAGCGAATGGAAAAATAGCCAACGCATTGATTATGCCTGTACAATGATTGCCGAAGGTAAAGCAGACAAACTAACCGTAGAGGGGATATCACAAAATGTGGGTTTTTCCTCAAGATCAAAATTCATCGATGCCTTTAAAGAACGTAAAGGAGTGGTGCCCTCTATTTACATTAAAGAATTCGGTTTAAACTAACAGCTATAATATGAAAAAAGCGATACTTCTTACTCTATTTTTGATCTACTCGAACTTTATTATTGCTCAAAAAACAAATACAATTTCAACTAATTTAGACTCTAAAAAAGAATTGTATAGCGCAATTGCGCAACAAATTTGGGGCTTTGCCGAAATGGGTTACCAAGAAGAAAAAAGTGCCGCTTTGTTACAACAAACATTAAGCAATGAAGGGTTCCGTATCAATAAAGGCGTTGCTGGAATTCCAACAGCCTTTATAGCCGAATATGGCGAAGGACTCCCTGTGATTGCGCTTTTAGGTGAATATGATGCTTTACCTGGCTTGTCACAAGAAGCAATAGCGGAGAAAAAATCAGCAGGAAAAGCCGCAGGACATGCATGCGGTCATCATTTATTTGGTACCGCTTCTACTGCTGCTGCGATTGAAGTAAAAAATTGGTTGAAAACCAATAAGAAAAAAGGAACCATTCGTTTTTATGGCTGCCCTGCTGAAGAAGGGGGTTCGGGCAAAGTTTATTTAGTACGTGAAGGTTTGTTTTCTGACGTTGATGCAGCCTTACATTGGCATCCTGGTGATGCGAATGATGCTAATCCAGGTTCCGCATTGGCTAATAAATCGGCTAAGTTTCGATTTTACGGTACCGCTTCTCATGCTGGAATGGCACCCGAAAAAGGTCGCTCTGCTTTAGATGGTATAGAGGCAATGAACATGATGGCTAATATGATGCGCGAACACATCCCATCTGACTCTCGAATCCATTATGTGATCACTAATGGTGGAAAAGCACCCAATGTAGTACCTGATTTTGCCGAAGTATATTATTATGTGCGTCATGGCAACCGAAAAACAGTTCTTGAAATTTTTGACCGAATTGCTAAAGCGGCTGAAGGAGCTGCGCTAGGAACAGGGACTAAAATGGACTACGAACTTATTGGCGGCACACACGAATTACTCCCCAATACGACGCTTCAAAAAATGATGCATGCCAATTTGGTTAAAGTAGGCGGCTTTCAGTATACTGAAGTCGAACGAAAATTTGGGAACCAAATTATCCAATCCTTAGGAATTGAAAATGGTAGTTTGGAAAAAGCAGCTGTCGTTCAACCCTACAAAACGTTGGATCCAAGTTTTGGCTCAACGGATGTGGGCGATGTGAGTTTTACCGTTCCAACCGCAGGAATGGGAAGTGCCACTTGGGTTCCTGGAACTCCGGCTCATAGTTGGCAAGCGGTTGCTGCAGGAGGAACCGATATTGGAAACAAAGGTATGATGGTAGCGGCAAAAACTTTGGCTTTAACCGCAATTGAGTTGTTTTTAAACCCTGCTCAAATTATAAAAGCAAAAGCCGAATTAGAAGAAAAAAGGGGAAAAGATTTTAAATACATACCGCTTCTTGGCGACAGAAAACCTGCTTTGGATTACAGAAAATAATTCATAATTACTTAATTTTTTTGATCTTTATATTGCGCAACGCGACTCCTTTGGACCAATCTTGAAAGGCTATTTTGCCTTGAATCGCTTTTCCAAAAGAAGGAAAATTACCTAGCTTACTAGCCGCAATTAATTGTTTCCAGCACTCTGTTTTCATGTCTTCGTGCCCTGTTTCAATGCCGTTTAACCAAAAGGTTATAACCCCGTTTTGTTGTAGGATTCTAGACGTATTCCATTGTCCGGCAGGCTTAGGTTGTACTTCATGTAACAATGGTGATAAGCTATACACACAACCTGCTGAAAATTTTCCGGTTTTCAAATAATCTTTAGGCATATTAGCATTATCTAACAATTGGTATTCAGGTCCTGTTGTCCAAGCAGTAGGAAATTCAGGAGCTTCTTGAACATTGATAAAAACGCCACTATTACCAGCTTCAGAAATTTTCCATTCGAAGCTAAAATCATAATCTGTAAAAATCTGGTCCGAAACCAAATCGCCTCGTTCTACCTTTTCTATGT
>JBDLVY010000037.1:0-4144 GCA_039804545.1 Bacteroidota bacterium
GTTTCGTCTAATTTCTCATCATCGAATTTGTAGTAAGCCAACACTTGGTCGTTATCGGTATTGCAGAACTGAATATTATTGGTTTGCTGTAGCGAAGGTTGTTCGTGGCGGATTCTGTTTAATCGAGTAATGATGGTAATCAGTTTGTTCTGTACTGACCAATCCCAATTGTAAAACTCGTATTTCTCTGAATTGAAATATTCTTCTTTGCCCGGCATCGCTTCCGAAACCATGTATTCATATACCGGACCGTAAATTCCGATGCTGGAACTCAAAGTGGCCGCCAAAAAATATTTGTGAAGGTACACACTTTCGTTACCGCTTTGTAAAGCATACGGTAAAATATCCGGTGTATTAGGCCAGAAGTTTGGTCGGTAAAAATCAGCTTGATTGGTTTTGGTAAGTTCTTCAACGTATTCAATTAATTCGGCTTTGGTATTGCGCCAAGTGAAATATGTATACGATTGTGAGAAGCCTTGTTTGGCCAGCTCATGCATCACTTTAGGTGCCGTAAAAGCTTCTGCTAAAAACAATACATCTGGATGTTTTTTCTTGATTTCGGCGATTAGCCAACCCCAAAAATAAAACGGTTTGGTGTGTGGATTATCGACTCTGAATACACGGATATCACATTCCTCGACCCAGAATAAAGCCACATCTAGCAATTCTTTCCAAAGGTTTTTCCAATCCCCACTTTCAAAATAAATCGGTTGAATGTCTTGGTATTTCTTGGGTGGATTTTCGGCATATTGAACCGTTCCGTCCGGACGCCATTTGAACCACTGGGGAAAATCTTTTACATAAGGATGATCCGGTGCTGCTTGCAAGGCATAATCCATTGCGACTTCTATCCCTAAACTTTTCGCTGTTTTAACTAACGATTTGAATTCGTCTATAGTCCCCAATTCGGGATGTGTCGACTTATGTCCGCCATGCTTAGAACCTATTCCCCAAGGTGAACCTACATCTCCGGGTTGGGCATTAGTTGCGTTGTTTTTACCTTTACGATTAACTTCTCCTATCGGATGAATCGGCGGAAAATATAAGGTATCAAATCCCATCGCAGCAACTCTTGGCAATAATTTTTCACAGTCTTTAAAGGTTCCGTGTTTGCCTTTTTCTTGTGATGCTGAGCGAGGAAAAAATTCGTACCAAGTACTGAACAAGGCTTTTTTTCTATCGACATAAATTTTTAATTCGGCAGAAGTATTGGCTAAAGTTCGGGTTGGATATTTTTCAAAAATATGGTGCAGTTCTTTCGATAGCGCAATTACTGTGGCTTTGTCGTATTGCTTTTCGTCTTGGAAAGCTTTAATGGCAGTCGTTAAATATTTTTTTTCGGCAGCATCAACTTCTTTTAAAATCGCTTGGCAATATTCGGCGCCTTCTAATAATTCTGATTTTACGTGTTGGTTGTCTTGTATTTTTCTTTCTGTTCCGTGTTGCCAGTTTAGTGCATAATCTACCCAACCTTCAACATAATAAGCATAATATCCTTGCTTTTCTACTTTGAATTGGGCTGTCCATTCATCATTGCCTAATGGGCTTAATCTTACCTCTTGCCATTTTTTATCTTTTTCGTGTTTGAATTTTACACAACAAGCTATCACATCATGACCATCGGCAAAAACATTGGCTTTTACAATAACCGTTTGTCCAACAATTCGCTTGATATAAAAAGCGCCTCCGTCTAATTGAGGCGTGACATTTTCAATAATTATTCGGGTTTGATTTTGCATTTTGACTTATATTTATGATGTTGAAATTTAAAAAAAAATATTTTAACTTTTGGTCGGCCACAAAATTTATTGAAATGACAAAAAAATCCCCAATAAGCAACCAATCATTGCAAATTCCTAAGCCAATCCTTTATACAGCTAAATTATTAGAGGTAATTTCTCCAAAACTAGCAACACTCTTTGCTGCTAAATTATTTACGACACCCATAAAATACAAAATTCCCAAGAGAGAACTCCATATGGTGCAAAATAGTCGTCAAAGTAAATTATTAGTGCCTGATCTTAAAAAGGAAATTACCATTTATCAATATGGTCAAGGAATAAAGAAAGTCTTATTGGTTCACGGTTGGTCAGGCAGAGGAACACAATTAGTAAAAATAGCGGATGAACTGGTAAAAATGGGATACCAAACCATTAGTTTTGATGCACCGGCTCATGGTAAATCGGAAGGAAAAACAACGATTATGACTGAGTTTATTGCTTCAATTTTGGAAATTGAAAAACAATTGGGTCCTTTCGAGTTTGCTATTGGTCATTCTCTTGGTGGCATGTCGATTTTAAATGCCATAAAACAAGGTTTTAATGTTAAAAAAGCAGTGACCATTGGCAGTGGTGATGTTATTCAGGATATTCTAGATGATTTTGTTATGAAATTAAAACTTCAACCCAAAGTTGCCTTATTGTTGAAACAACATTTTGAAAAGAAATTTGGAGAATCTATGGAAAATTATGCTGCCCATATTGCCTCACAAAAAGTAAAAATTCCATTGCTGATCATACACGACCAAGACGATCCTGAGGTTTCTGTAAAAGCGGCTTATAATATTGACAAACACCTTGAAAACAGCGAGTTGATGATAACGGAAAATTTAGGCCATCGAAAAATATTAGGGAATGAATTAGTAATAAATAGCATTAAGGAATTTTTAAATGATAAATTATGAGTTTATTTGAAACTACCGATTGGCCGCTAAAATTAAAGCCTATTATAGATTTATACAAGGATAAAAAACATCCCTTAGAATACGAAAATCTATATCAATTAATGGTAATGGTCATTTTGTCTGCACAAGATTCAGACGCTAATATCAATAAAATTGCTCCTGCTTTATTCAAAGAATATCCTAATTTAGAGGCATTATCAAATACAACATTTGAAAGTTTATATCCGTTGGTGAGTAAAGTACGTAACTTCAATACGAAATCGGGATGGATAATCGAAATAGCACAAACACTAAAAACCGACAGCAATATTCCAACGAGTTTACTTGAACTGATTGCTTTAAAAGGCATCGGTAGAAAATCTGCCAATGTCATTATGCGAGAAATGAAAATGCCAGCTGAAGGTATCATTGCTGATTTGCATGTGATTCGTGTAGCTCCAAGAATAGGTGTTATTCCCGAAGCCAAAGACGGTAATAAAGTTGAAAAACTATTGATGGATACCTTATCGAAAGAAGTCTGGGGAGAAATTGGAATGGCAATATCATTCTTAGGAAGAGAAACCTGTCGACCTACGAATCCTAAATGTCCGCAATGCCCTATCCAAAATGAGTGTCAATATCCTTTAAAAACTATATAATTATTTGGGCGTGTCTCGTTGAAAAAACGAGACCGGGCTGTCCGGGTTACGCGGTAACCTCTCCCATCCCTCACGCAACTTAAAGCAGAACATCTGTGCCTTACGATAAGTTCCAAAAACCCGTATAAACAAAAAACCCCGTTCGTTAGAACAGGGTTTTGCTTCGCCTGTTCGCTTCGCTCGGGTCAAAAAAAAGGCGGCGGATCGACCGAAGAGACACGCCGCACCTATAAAAAAATAACCCCAACCGTATGGTTGGGGTTACTAAAAAAAAGGCGGCGACATACTCTCCCACATAACTGCAGTACCATCTGCGCAGTCGGACTTAACTTCTCTGTTCGGAATGGGAAGAGGTGAGCCCCGACATTTGATATTAAGAGGAGGACTGACAGTGTCAGTCTGGTAACCTAACTTCAGTTCACAAATAATCTAAAACAAAAAACCCCGTTCGTTAGAACAGGGTTTTCAAAAAAAAGGCGGCGACATACTCTCCCACATAACTGCAGTACCATCTGCGCAGTCGGACTTAACTTCTCTGTTCGGAATGGGAAGAGGTGAGCCCCGACGCAATAACCACCTTAAGTCGTTTTGCATGGGTGATTTCGTTTTTAGAACGAGACCAACAATACATAATATCTTAACATACTGAGATAAAGAAATTTATTTTGAAAGATTGCTGCCCCGTCTTTCGACGGGACAACGACGTACATAAGCTTACGGGTTATTAGTACTACTCGACTATGACATTACTGCCTTTACATCTATAGCCTATCAACGTGGTCATCTTCCACGACCCTTAAAAGAAATCTCATCTTGTGGTGGG
>JBDLVY010000038.1:0-5177 GCA_039804545.1 Bacteroidota bacterium
GATTGTCTATTCAAAGAAAATATGCGCCAATCGGGCAAGGTTTTATGGTTAAAGGAAAAGCTAGCGGAACTCCGGTTTCTGTCACTTTAAAAAACAGTCACAGAGAATTTTATAAAGAAGCTGGTGTTTATTCTCAATTTGAAAGAAATGCTGACAACCAATCAGAATCTACACAAAATCCTTTAACAAATATAAATGCACAAATTCGTTTGAATACGATAATGAACAATCAGTTTACCAGACAAATTGCCTTGGTGTTTTTGCCAACAGCAACCGACGGAATCGATAGAGGAATTGATGCAGAATCACCCGTAGAAGAAACCATACCCAATGATGTGTATTTTTTTTTAGACAATAATAGATATGTAATTCAAGGGGTTGAATTTGATGAAAATAAAAGAATACCAGTTGGTGTAAAATCTACTGAAAATGCCACGTTTTCATTTGACGCCTCTATGGTGACAAATTTTGATGAATCACAGTCGGTTTTTATGTATGATGCCCAGGATGACAGTTATCACGACATAAAAAATAGTACTTATGAAGTCGTTTTGTCCACGGGAGTTTACAATAATCGTTTTGAAATTACGTTTAAAGACGCAAGCTTAGGGAGTCAAAATAACATCAAATCGGACTTGATTATTTCTCAAAATAATACCTCTCAAACGCTTACAGTTTCTAATCCGAATGCCTTAGATTTAAAATCAGTTAAGCTTTTTGACCTCGCAGGAAAACAAATTTTCGAGAAGCAAAAACTAGGAGTGCAAAACAGTTATGAATTTTCCACCAGCGGTATCGCTAAAGCTTTATATTTGGTTGAAATTGTGACCAATGACAACAGGAAATTGGCTCAAAAAATTATAGTTTCAAGTCATTAAAACCTTCTGAAGCGATTTAAAAAAAATGCTTTTTTTATTCCAAAACTTTAGTGTTTCGTACCTTTGCCCAAAGCTATTTTTTTGAAAAGTATCAACCAAAAAATCGAAATTAACCACGCGAATATTTCGCTCTACATCAAGCGTGAAGATTTGTTGCATCCTTATATTTCGGGCAATAAGTACAGAAAACTAAAATACAATTTGGTGCTTGCCAAATCAGAACAGAAGTCCATTTTATTAACTTTTGGCGGCGCTTTTTCCAATCACATTTTAGCTGTAGCTGCAGCCGGAAAAGAAATGGGTTTCCGAACTATCGGCATCATCAGAGGAGAAGAATTACGAGATAAGATTGCCGAAAATCCTACTTTGCAAAAAGCACAAGATTTCGGAATGGTTTTTGATTTCGTTTCAAGGGAAGTCTATCGAGATAAAAACAGTGATGATTTTATGTTGCAACTGGAAGCCCAATTCGGTGATTTCTATCTCTTGCCTGAAGGAGGAACCAATGATTTGGCCGTCAAAGGTTGCGAGGAAATTTTAACGCAAAGTGATGAAAGCTTTGATTATATCTGCTGCGCTGTAGGAACGGGAGGAACCATTTCGGGGATTATTAATTGTTCAAAACATAGTCAACAAGTTTTAGGTTTTCCGGCTTTGAAAGGCGACTTTTTAAAAGAAGATATTTGTAAATTTGTAGAGAAGTCCAATTGGGATTTGGTAACTGAATATCATTTTGGAGGTTATGCTAAAATCAACGCCGAATTAGTACGATTTATTAATGATTTTCATCAAAAATATCAAATTCCTTTAGACCCGATTTATACCGGAAAATTAGTTTACGGTGTGTTTGATTTGATTGATAAGGATTGGTTTCCAAAAGGGTCAAAAATATTGCTGATACATACCGGTGGATTGCAGGGAATTTTAGGAATGAATCAATTGTTAAAACAGAAAAACCAAATCGAAATAATAACCTATGATTAAGAAACTTTTTTTATTGCTAGTATTGATTTTTGTAGCCGGATGTGGCACAAATCAATCAGTAGTCAGAACTTCTCAACCGGATCCAAGAAAAGCAACAGCGCCGGTTGCGCAAAGAGTAAAAAAACCTATTTACAGACCCAATCAACCTAAAAAAGTAGAAGCAGTAGTCCAAAAGACCACTACCGTTAATGCGCCAAACACTAGCGGATCAACAGAAATTTTAGAAGCTACTACCCGAGTGAAGGTTACTACTGAAATGGTTTTGGCTTATATTGATCAATACAAAAGTATCGCCAAAGAAAACATGATCAAAACCGGAATCCCAGCCAGTATTACTTTAGGACAAGCCATCTTAGAATCGGGCGCTGGAACCGGACCTTTGAGTATACAGGCCAATAATCATTTCGGCATTAAATGCCACAAAGAATGGACTGGTCCAAGCATAAAATATACTGATGATGAAGAAAATGAATGCTTCAGAAAATATGACGATCCAAGTGGTTCTTTTCGAGATCATTCTTATTTTTTAACCAGTCGACCGCGTTATGCTGAGCTATTTCAGTTCGGTAAAGATGACTATAAAAGTTGGGCTTACGGTTTAAAAGCAGCCGGTTATGCCACTGATCCTAAATACCCTGACAAGCTTATCGGATTAATCGAGCGTTACCAATTGGGTAAATACGATGCAGAAGTGCTCGGTAAGAATTATACACCAGTGGTTGCCAAGAAAGAAATTGCATATACTGAAGATGTTCAAAAATATACAGTAGTTAAAGGAGATACTTTGTATTCCCTTTCAAAAAAGTTTAATATTTCTATAGAAGAGTTAAAGAGAAAAAATAATTTAACCGATAATGCTTTGTCTTTGGGACAAACTATTATCGTTAAATAGCATCAAAATAAAATTCCATTAAAACATGATTTATCAAAGAAGCAGTCAGTTGTTTGCTGAAGCTGAAAAAGTAATTCCCGGAGGCGTGAATTCTCCGGTAAGAGCATTCAAAGGAGTAGGAGGAACCCCCATATTTGCTAAAAGCGCTAAAGGTGCTTACCTCTATGACGAAGATGGTAACCGATTGATTGACTACATTAATTCTTGGGGACCAATGATTTTAGGTCATGCTTATCAACCGGTTGTGGATGCTGTCATTGAAAAAGCCAAAAAAGGAACTTCCTTTGGTATGCCGACCGAATTGGAAACTAAAATAGCTCAATTGGCCATTTCAATGGTGCCAAATATAGATAAGATTCGTTTTGTGAATTCGGGAACAGAAGCTTGTATGAGCGCTATTCGATTGGCCAGAGGTTATACTAAAAGAGATAAAATCATCAAATTTTCAGGTTGTTATCACGGTCATTCAGATTCTTTTTTGATTGCTGCCGGTAGCGGATTGAGTACGTTTGGTGTACCCAATAGTCCCGGAGTAACCCAAGGAACGGCCAAAGATACTTTGTTGGCTAATTACAACGATATTGAAAATGTAAAGGCACTTTTTGATGCCAATAAAAATGAAATAGCCGCAATTATCATAGAACCTGTTGCTGGTAATATGGGCTGTGTTCCACCAAAAGATGGTTTTTTACAATCGCTTCGTGATGTTTGTAATGCTAATGGTACTTTGTTGATTTTTGATGAAGTAATGACTGGGTTTCGCTTGGCTAAAGGTGGCGCGCAAGAGTTATATAACGTTAAGGCTGATATTGCCTGTTTCGGAAAGGTAATAGGCGGTGGATTACCAGTTGGGGCATTTGCAGGACGCAATGAAATAATGAATTATTTGGCACCACTCGGACCGGTTTATCAAGCCGGAACTCTTTCGGGGAATCCTTTGGCTATGGCTGCGGGATTGGCGATGCTAGAAGCGTTGAACTCTGATGCTGAAATTTTTAAAAGACTCGAAGAAAAGACAGCCTATTTGCACAAAGGAATCGACAAAGTTTTAAATGACAATAATATTGTATTTACCATCAATAGATTGGGTTCAATGATTTCTGTTCATTTTGATGCTACTCCTGTGGTAGATTTTCAAACAGCCAAAAATGGCGACAACGAAACGTTCAAAAAGTTTTTCCACGGATTGCTAGATGAAGGAGTTTATATTGCTCCGTCAGCTTATGAAACTTGGTTTATAACTGATGCTTTGACTTATGAGGATTTAGATTTTACCATCAAGGCGATAGAAAAAGTCTCTCAAACATTATAAAATAAAAAAGTCCTTTCGGTGAGAAAGGACTTTTTTTATTTTCAATTGAAATTAGTTAACTAACTTCTTTAATAAATCAGGATTTTTTTCCAATTTTTCCATTTGTGCTCCATCAAGTGTAGCTCTGATTTTTGCTTCAATAACTTTGTTTACTTCTACTCTTCTCTCAGCAGATAGGGTTGCATCTTCAAGAATTCTGTGCTTTTGTTCAAACAGTCTGTAAAAATCATCATTTTGAGTAGAGCTTAATCCTAAGAATTGCGTTAACTCAGCCGCTTCTTTTTTGCCTTTTTCTGTAGCGGTCAATTCTTTCTTGTCTTGTGCATTGGCATTTATTGAAAATGCTAACATTAATGTTAAAGCAGCAATTAATTTTTTCATTTTATAGAATTTTAGAGGAATAATAAATCCAAAACTAAATTATTTTGATGAAATCTCAAAATTTATTTCTTATTATTATTCTTTAATAGGATCTAAATTGCCTTTTCCTTTTCTTTCTGATATTCTTTCTTTCATTTTCGCTTTGCTTTCTTCTCGGCTTTTTTCCCATTTAGAAAATTGATCATGAGTCAGGATTTTTTTCATGTCGGTAGCAAAAGCAGCTTGTTGTTCTTTGTGTTCAGCCATACGTTCTTCTTTGTTTTGCTCCTTTTTTTTCTTCATTTCGGCAATTTTAGCTTCTCTCTTTTCAACTTCTTTAGTCACTAAGACACGAATTTCTTTTGCTTGCGTCTCGTTTAAGTTTAAATCTTTGGTTAATCTTTTAACCTGAAAATCAACTTTTTGTTCCGGAGTTAATTTTTTGCCTTCCGCTCTTGGCGCTTTTTTTTCTTGAGCCATTGCCGTGATTCCCACAAACAATACGATGGCTAATAATACTTTTTTCATTGATAGTTATTTTTTTAAAATTATACCCTTAGGACACTTTATGATTGGAAAGGTTTAAGCTTTAACAAAACTTTTCAATTTTCTTGAAAAGTAGTTGAATAAATTAATTCAAAACAACGGTTTTGTTATCGCCTTCTACTACTACTTTGGTCAAACCATGTTTCGCTAAACCTTTTATAGCCGCATCCCATTTTTTTCCGCTCAATTGAGATTGTTCTTTTAG
>JBDLVY010000039.1:0-6218 GCA_039804545.1 Bacteroidota bacterium
AGGACAAGATATCGTTGATGCGGTGGTACAAGGCGATTCAATAGAAACTTTAGAAATTGTTAGAGTAGGAGACGAAGCTCAAAAATGGAATGCCATTGAAGCTTTCAGAACCTTTGAAGGGTCAAGACAAAAAAGAATTGAAGAGGCTAAAAAGCAAGCTGAAGAAGCTATGGAAAAGATAGCCGCCGGTTTTGAAAAAACAGCAAGCGGATTGCGTTATAAATTCATCCAAAAAGGAAATGGCAAACAAGCAGAAGCCGGAAAAACGGTTTCAGTTCATTATACAGGACAATTAGAAAATGGTAAAACTTTCGATTCTTCTTATCCTCGCAAAAAACCAATTGAATTCCCATTAGGAAAAGGCCATGTAATCGAAGGTTGGGACGAAGGAATTGCCTTGTTGCAAGTGGGTGACAAAGCGCGTTTTGTGATTCCATCTTATTTAGGGTACGGGTCAAGCGGTGCTGGAGGCGTAATTCCGCCGGATGCGACTTTGATTTTTGATGTAGAATTGATGGACGTTAAATAATCAGCGTCAGTGGTCAGTAATTAGTGATCAGTAAATTAATATTTGATTAAAACAGAATCCCAATCTTTTATGGTTGGGATTTTTTTTTACATTTACCTAAACCAATAACTCAAAATTATGAAATACAAAGTACTAGCCTTGGCTGTTTTGGCCACTATCATTTATTCTTGCGCTTCAAAAACAGCTGTAGCCACAACCGAAGTAAAAAAAGAGGAAGTTAAATTTGCTAGGGTTATGACTCCGGAATTAGCCGAAGGGAAATCACTTTACGAAAATAATTGTGCCAAATGTCATTCCTTATACAATGCTAGTGATTTTAATGCTGAACAATGGAAGCCAATTGTTTTGAGCATGCAAAAGAAAGCCCATTTGGATGATGTCCAAGGCCAAAAAATATACAATTATTTGACGATGAAATAATAAAAAAAACACTCATTTGAGTGTTTTTTTTATACCGTAAAACCATCCGGAAGTATGGCCCCTTTTTTGACGACAATGATACCGTCTTTTACAGTATATAAATCGGTATTGGTGTCTTCTAAATGTTTGCCACCATTGAGTCGGACATCATTTCCTATTCTGCAATCTTTATCGACTATGGTATTGTTGATATAGCATCTTTCGCCAATACCAACATTGATAATTCCATGCAACGAATTGCTTCTGATTTCTTCTATGTTTTGATAATGGTCATTTCCCATTAAATAGGAATTGAGTACTGTTGTGCCATAACCTACGCGACTTCTGATGCCTATTACCGAATGTTCAACGGTGGCACCGTTTAGAATACAGCCTTCTGCAATAACCGATTTGTCTATAGTAGAGGCACCGGTAATCTTGGATGGTGGCAAAACCCTGGCACGGGTGTAAATTTTACTCGAATTATCAAAAAGATTGAACTTCGGAATGTCATCGGTTAAGCCTAAATTAGCTTCAAAGAACGAGTCGATGTTACCAATATCTGTCCAATAACCTTCATATTGGTAACTCAATATTTTTTGTTTGCCAATAGCTTGAGGAATGATTTCTTTTCCAAAATCTTTGGTATCAGGATTTTTCATTATTTCTACCAACAGCTCTCTGTTGAAAATATAAATACCCATGGAAGCCAAGTAATGTTTGCCTTCCGCTTTTGATTCTTCGCTTACTTCTGAAGTCCATTCGGGTAACAAACTCGCATTGGGTTTTTCGATAAAAGAAGTGATGTAATTTTCGGCATCGGTTTTTAAAATACCAAATTCAGGGGCTTCTTTTGCCGTTACCGGTAAGGTTGCAATTGTAATGGCAGCACCGCTTTTTTGGTGCTCACTAATCATCTCGTTAAAATCCATTTGGTACAATTGGTCACCCGATAGAATCAAGGCATAATCAAATTCATGGTTCATAAAGTGATGCATGCATTGGCGAACGGCATCGGCTGTGCCTTGAAACCAAGTTGGGTTGTCAGGGGTTTGTTCTGCGGCCAAGATGTCTACAAATGCCGTACTGAAATGACTAAAATGATAAGTATTCTTGATGTGTTGGTTTAGTGACGCCGAGTTGAACTGGGTCAATACAAACATCCTTTTGATGTCGGAATTGATACAGTTAGAAATCGGAATATCTACCAAGCGGTATTTTCCCGCAATAGGAACTGCCGGTTTTGATCGGGTTTGGGTCAGCGGTGCTAATCTTGAACCTTGTCCGCCACCTAAAATAATGGCTAATGTGCTTTTGTTAATCATTTCAAATTAAGGTTTAGTTGGTTTTATCAGGCTTTTTCTTTTTCGAATCGGTTGATTACGGTTTCATAATATTGGTATGTGGTTTTGGCAATGGCAGTCCAGCTGAATTTGTCCAAAACTCTTTTCCTTCCGGCTTTGCCCATTTGGGTTGCCAAATTTTCATCTTCTAACAATAGGTTGACTTTAGCGGCAAAGTTTTGCTGAAAAGTGTCAGGATATTTTGGGTTGAAATCTGTTCGGGAAACACTTTCCAGTTCAATTAAATAGCCCGTTTCGCCTTCGATTATAATTTCAGGAATACCGCCAACTGCAGAACCCACTACTGGTGTTTCGCAAGATAAGGCTTCGAGATTGATGATGCCGAAGGGTTCATATAATGAGGGACACGCAAAAACGCGCGCGTGGCTATAAAGTACTTTGATTTTCTCGCGTGGCAACATTTCCGAAATTAGGATAACGCCCTTTCGACTGGCTTTTAAATCGGCAATCAATTCTTCGGTTTCTTTAGCGATTTCCTCTGTGTCAGGCGCTCCGGCACAAAGTACAATTTGACAATTGTCATGGAAATATTTGGCTGCGGAAATCAATTGCGAAATTCCTTTTTGACGCGTAATTCGACCCACAAAAAGTACAAACGGAATCTCCGGATTAATGCCGTATTCTTTTAACAAATCAGTATCGAAAGTAGGTGCGTAAAAATCTGGGTCAATGCCGTTGTGAATCACTGTTACTTTTTCAGGTGCCACACCATAAGCTTCGATGACATCGGTTTTCATTTGTTCGCTTACGGCTATGATGCCATCAGCAGTATTGTAAGCATGGTGTTCAATCCATCTTGACAAAAAATAACCGTTGCCCAATTGTTCCACTTTCCATGGTCGATGGGTTTCTAAACTATGTGTGGTCAAAATCAAAGGCGATTGTAGCAATTCTCTCGAAAAGATTCCGGCCAAATGAGTATACCAAGTATGACAATGAATAATATCGGCTTGTAAAGTATGTTGTGACATTTCGACATTTCGACTCAAATTATGAAACATCTTTAGGTGCGGATTGTTTTCGTCTTCGGGTTTGGTTAAGGAAGATTGAATTCCCAAGACGTTCATTGAAGCTGTAACTTCTTCTTGATAACCAAAACAACGCACTTCTACAGCGGCTAATTTAGTCAATTCCTGACTTAAAAAATCGATATGAACTCCGGCGCCACCATAAATATTAGGAGGAAACTCGTTGGTAAACAAGGCAATTTTCATACTGTAAATCTTTGGATAATTTATTAAGATTTAAATGTATAAAATATATTCAACTTTAAGATTAATAGCACTATAAAAAAAACTATACATAATTCATTTTCATATCCTATTTTTGTGTTAAAATGATTTATTTATGATGGAGAATGCTACAAATGAATTTTTGCAGTGGAGCGAATTCGAAAAAGTAGAGATGCGAATTGGGACCATTTTGGAAGTCAATGATTTTCCCGAAGCCCGAAAACCTGCTTATCAGTTGGTGATTGATTTTGGAAATGAAATCGGTGTCAAAAAATCTTCAGCACAAATTACCCAAAGGTATTCAAAAGAAGATTTGATCGGAAAACAGGTAATCGCGGTGGTTAATTTTCCCAAAAAACAAATCGGGAATTTTAGGAGTGAATGTTTGGTTTTGGGTTCAGTAGGAGCGGAGAATGATATTGTTTTATTGACTTCGGATAGGGAAGTGGAGAACGGATTGCGAATTGGATAAAAAAAATCCGAAACTTTTCAGCTCCGGACATGTTTTTTTATGAGTCACTAATTACTTTTTTATATATCGTCAAAATCGATATCGGTGAAACTTTTTTCTGCAGTAGTTTTGCTTTCTTCGGTAGTTTCTTGAGCATATTCTCTTTTAAAATCTTTTTGGTGTCTTTCTGAAATTACTTCTTCGCCTTTGTGGTTTAAAACGTAAGCGGTCATTTCTTCTAAAATTTCAGTGAAAGCGGCGAAATCTTCTTTGTACAAATAGATTTTGTGTTTTTTGAAATGAAAAGAACCATCTTCTTCCGTAAATTTTTTGCTTTCGGTAATGGTAATGTAATAATCGTCTGCTTTGGTAGCTCTAACATCGAAGAAATACGTTCTTCTTCCCGCTCTTAAAACTTTAGAAAAAATCTCATCTTTTTCTAACATATCATTTTCTCTCATATTCTTTCAGTCAATTAATAGTGTTTCTGTACAGTTCAAAAATGGTAAAATTTTTGTTACGAAACAACATTTAATTTAATTCTTTTTCCGAAAGTTGTTTCAAGTACAATTCGGCATAATACCCCGGTTGGTTTATCAATTGATTATGAGAACCTTCTTGGATAATTTGGCCTTCTTTGAGGATGATGATTTTGTCGGCATTCTTGGCAGAAGAAACCCGGTGACTGACAATAATTGTGGTTTTGTCTTTAGAGATTTGAAGTAAATTATTCAAAATTTGTTCTTCGGTTTCAGTGTCTACAGCCGATAAACAGTCGTCAAACAATAAAATCTCCGGATTCTTGATAATGGCTCGTGCAATAGAAACCCTTTGCTTTTGTCCGCCCGAAAGCGTGATGCCGCGTTCGCCTAAAATGGTATCGTATTGGGCGTTGAAATTCATAATGTTCTCATGAACGACTGCTTTTTTTGCGGCGGTCATGACTTCTTCATCAGTAGCGTTTTCTTTGCCGAATTTGATGTTATTTTTGATGGTGTCCGAAAACAAAAACGCATCTTGAGGCACAATCCCAATGCTGTTTCTCAAATCATTTAAATTGACATAGTCAATGGCTTTGCCGTCAATGGTAATTTGGCCTTCTTTGATGTCGTACATTCGGGTGATCAAGGAAAGGATACTTGATTTTCCGGAACCTGTTTGGCCTAAAATAGCTAAGGTTTCCCCTTTTTTTACCGTAAACGAAATGTTTTTCAAAGCTGTGATTTCGGTATCTTCATAAGTAAAACTTACGTTTTTGAATTCGATTTCGCCTTGGATGTTGTTGTTTTCAGTGACTTTATTTTTGATTTCTGGTTCAATTTTAAGGAACTCGTTGATTCTTTTTTGTGATGCTTCGGCTTCTTGTACTAAAGAGGAAACCCAACCGATAGAAGCTACAGGCCAAGTTAACATATTAACATAAAGGATAAATTCGGCAATCGTTCCGATACTTTTTATCGTGCCTTCAACATACATTAATCCACCAAAATAAATTACAACCAAGTTGCTCACGCCAATCAGCGCGATCATCAGCGGACCAAAAAGCGATTGTACTCGAGCCAAACTCATGCTTTTGGTTTTACTCTCTTTGGCCAAATCAACGATTTCGTCTTGGTATTGTTTTTCCAAGGCATAGGCTTTTACAACCCGAATTCCGGAGAAAATCTCTTGGGTAAAACTCGAAATCTTGGATAAATACTGTTGGAAAGTAGTACTTCGTTTGTTGATTTCGGTACTCAATCGGAAGATGATAAAAGATAGTATCGGTAGCGGTAATATAGTGTACAAGGTCAACAACGGCGACACATTATACATATAAATAATCACGACAGTAAATCGGATAAAGGTGTTGATGGTGTACATTACTGCAGGTCCAACATACATTCGCACTTTGGCCACATCTTCACTGATGCGGTTCATTAAGTCTCCGGTTCGGTTGCGTTTGTAGAAATTTTGGTCTAGCAACTCGTAGTGTTGGAATACTTCGTTTTTCAAATCAAACTCCACATGACGCGACATTACAATTAAGGTTTGTCGCATCAGAAAAGTCAAAACGCCTGCAATTAAAGTAGTGCCCACAATCCAAATGACGTTTTCTAACAATTCAGATTTGATCATGTCACCAGTCATTTTATTGCTGTGAAAATCTTCAATAGCTTGAAATGACCGACTGATTAGCTTTGGAGTGAATAGTGAAAATATTTGCGCTACAATAGTGATTAAAATTCCTAATAAAAAATGGA